>JAYVSV010000089.1:0-42394 GCA_043775015.1 Verrucomicrobiota bacterium | reverse complement strand
TAACATTTCGGCCATCACCCGGCTTCTTGAACGGGGAGATTGCGGCAAACAGGCCGAGAGCGTTGACTCTACCCTCGTCGCCGATGCCGCCGGAATCATCCAGCAGGAAATTGGAAAATTACGGAACCTGTTGAATAAACTTTAGACGCGCTTTGGTTTACTTGGTAACCAAGCCCAATTATTTTTCACCCCCCCACTCGATGGAGATTACTCAGTGACCGTGAACAACGCCGCTGGTTCCACCAATGTCGGGACGTGGCGAGTGCACGCTTTTTATCCCGGCATGGTGTCGGCGTGGGGAGCCGATGACGAAGGGCAACTCGAACGGCCAGCGGATTTGACGAACACGCTCGCGATTGCGGCGGGCGAATATCATTCCCTCGCCGTCAAAGAAAACGGAACTGTGGTGCAATGGGGATTTAATTGGGCGGATGTTCCCACAAATTTAAACAATGTGATAGCGGTGTCCGCTGGTTTTGAACACTCGCTCGCCTTGCGCGACAACGGAACCGTGGTGGCATGGGGCGACGAAGAAGGTTCTGCCAATTTTGTTCCGACGAATCTTGTCGGCGTGACCGCAATTGCCGCTGGCTGGAATAATAACCTCGAGCTCTTGACCAACGGAACGGTGAGTGCGTGGGGCGTGAACGGCGCTGATCTCGACTGGCGTTTGCTCGAAGTGCCGGGAGATTTAACCAACGCCACGGCCATTTCCGCTGGCGCATTGCACAGTCTCGCGCTGCGCAGCAATGGAACCGTGACGGCGTGGTTTGGGACAAACGAACGTGTCGGCCACTGCGAACAATCTGGTGACGATAGCGGCGGGTGATTCACACGGATTGGCTTTGCGCACCGATGGCCATGTGATTTCGTGGGGCAGCGTGACGAATGTGCCGGTGGATTTGACCAATGTGATGGCAGTGGCAGGGGGATCGGGCATCAGCATGGCGCTGAGGAATGACGGGACGGTTATGACCTGGAACAGTGCCGGGCAAACCAATATTCCAACGTTGAGCGAAGTGAAGATGATTGCGGCAGGCGGCACTCGCGCGCTGGTCGCGCGGTTTTCTCCGCTCGTGCAATACCCGGTGGATGTCTCGAAAGATTTGCTGCTGATTTACAACACGAATTCCGTGCCCGCAAATTGCCCTTGAGAATTTTGGGCGCGCTTGATTACTCTCGATCATCTCGATTAAACCCTTATCCCAAACACAAGGATGCAGACCCTTCCGTCGGCAAGCTGACTCGTTATGAAAACACCTTTATCATCGCGCCTGATCGGCGCGTTTATCCTTCTCGCTGCGCCGTGGCTTTTCGCTGCGGAGCCGGGCGCGACTTCGACCTGGCATGCGCAATCACTCGGTGAAGCCATTGGCTACATGCTTTTGTTTGCGGCCATTGGAATTGCGGCGGCGGTTGCCGGCTACAAAGTTTTCGACAAATGCACTCCGGGAAATCTTAACAAAGAAATTCTCGAAAATAAAAATGTGGCGGCCGCGATTGTGGCCGCTGCCGTGATTCTCGGCGTGTGCATCATTATCGCTGCCGCGATGCTCGGTTGAACTCGCTCCTTCCAACGACGTGAAACGGAGCCGAAGCATCCGCCTGGTTTTGATCGGCACGTTATCGGCCGGAGCAATAACCAGTTGCGGGCCGGACAGCAAAGCGCCGATCACGCCGGGCAACGTTTACACCAACAACTATCACGTGCCGGGTGTCGGTTATTATCACGCCCCGTTTCGCACCTGGTATCCGCTGCCCTACAATCATTACGATCCGCAGAGCAAAAGATATTTTCACGGTGGCCAGTGGACTTCGGCTCCGGAAGAGAGCATCACCAATCTTTCCACCCCAACTCCTCAAGCGGCGCAACAGGCCCAAACGCAGCGCAACGATATTTCGCGTGGCGGATTCGGCAGCACGTCGCGGTATCATTCCACCTGGTCATGATGCAACGCCACCGCTGCAATCCACGACCTGACTGGCGCGAAAAAGTCGAAGCGATCGGCTTCACCTACCATTCGCATGAGGAAGGCCCGTATTGGGACGAGTCAGATTGCTACGAACTGACGGCAAATGAAGTCAATGGTTTGGAAGCTGCGGCGAATGGATTGCATCGCCTCTGCCTTGATGCGGCGGAGTCGGTGATTGAAAACAATTGGTGGGGCCGTCTCGGTATTCCGCAAATCGCTGTGCCAAGCATTCTTCGCTCATGGGAACGGGATGAGTTCAGTCTCTACGGACGTTTTGATTTAGCTTTCGATGGTAGCGTTCCCAAACTGCTTGAGTATAACGCGGACACCCCGACCGCGTTGATCGAGGCATCCATCGTGCAATGGTTCTGGCTCCAGGAAGTTCATCCGCAAGCCGACCAATTCAACTCGATTCACGAACGGTTGATCGAAGCGTGGAAACGTTTCGCCGGGACGACGCTCCATTTCAGCAGCATCAAAGAGCATCCTGAGGACGAACAAACGGTGCTCTATTTGCGCGACACTTGCGAACAAGCCGGAGTGAAAACGAAACCGGTTTACATCGAAGATATCGGCTGGAACGAGAGCGAACGTTGTTTCGTTGATCTCGACAACGTGCGGATTGAGCGTTGCTTCAAACTTTATCCCTGGGAGTGGCTTTGGCACGAGAAGTTCGGGAAATGTTTGGAAAAAGATGGCGTTCAATTCATTGAGCCGAGTTGGAAAATGCTGCTCAGCAACAAAGGTTTGTTGCCGATTTTGTGGGAACTTTTTCCAGAACACCCCAATTTGTTGGCCGCCTATGACGAAGCGACGCCGCTGGCGAATGGTTACATTCGCAAACCGAAATTGTCTCGCGAAGGAAGCAATGTGACCTGGTCCGAGCGCGGGGTGGTTATCGAAGAAACCGGCGGCGACTACGGCGAGGAGGGTTATGTTTTCCAGGCACCAGCGAACTTGCCCGAGTTCGATGGAAATCACCCGATCTTTGGCGTCTGGATGATTGATCATGAGGCGGCTGGACTTGGCATTCGCGAAGATACGCGGAGAATCACCGGAAATCTGAGCCGGTTCGTGCCTCACTACTTTCAACCTCCCACGCCATCGTAAATGAAACTTGAATTCGCCAACCCAACTTCGGTGCAAATCGGGATGAGTGGGACGTTTGTCGGCATCCACTATCGCGTCGCGGGTCGGGTGGTGTTGGGAGTCGAGGAAGCTGGCGATATTTATTACTGGCAGGAATTTAATCTCGTCGGCGACAACGGCCAGTCCGCCACCTTGGTTTACGAGAGCAGTGAGAATGGTCCTGAATGGAAATTATTCACGCTGTTTGAACCTGAGTTCCCGATGAGCCTGCAAGAGGCGCAGGTGAAACGAGTGGGCGAAACCGTGAATCTCGATGGCAAGCCGATGCGAGTCACCCTGGTTGACGAATCACAGGTGCATTACATTGAGTGCGTCGCACCAGAGGGAGTGGAGGTCGGCGATGTTGCGCATTACTTCAACGCGGAACTTCCAAACAAGATGCTCGTGGTAAGTTGGACTGGGAACGAAATTGAATTCTATCACGGAATGGACGTGCCGCGCGGCACTGTCCCGCAGGCCTTCGGCCTGTTGAGAGACGCTCCACAAGATTCGTTAAATTTGCGTGCGGTTGAGCTGCCGTCGTCCCACTGGCCTGTAAAAATCATCGGCGTATTTCTCGGAGCCATCATCCTGTTTGTAATCTATTCAACCTTCAAGCCGAGACCTGCGCCGGCGGTTCCAGCGAAACCAAAATTAGCCGCAGCGCCATTTGGAATGGGTGGCCGTGGCGCACTCGGGGGAGTGAACTACCTGTTGAAAAATCATGCGGTCGTTGAGATCGCGCAAGTCAGCCAACTCTATGACCGGCACGAATACACCCTGTCCACGGCCGATGACAAAACGGCTCTCTTGACCTTCGGTTTTAAACCTGATCTGAAACAGTGGTTCCTATTCATTCCCTTCGAGCCAGCAAATCCCATGTCGTCGTTGCAGGCTGGTGCCGTTCGGGCGGGCGACACTGTTGATCTCGATGGTTCTCCGTCCCAAGTAACGCAATTATTTCTTGCGACACTTCGACAGATCCAAGGAGTTGAGGCAACCGGCTCAACTAATGGTTCCGTGTTTTACGGTTTCAGCTCGAACGATAAAACGAAGCCATTGCTCGTGCGTTGGAATGAGAGTGGAATCGAGTTTTATCGAGGTAAAGTTTTGTCTGCGAAGGAAGTCACAAGTGCGTTCGCAGGCAAAAAAGGAAGTTAATCTTCTGTCGGCGGATTTTTCCATCGGGGATAAACTTCGGGTTTCAATTGTCCGCATCGAACCATTTCCAGTAGATCGCAGATGATCGCGCGCTGAGCCAATCCGAACTCGTGGGTGATCTGCCGGGATTCACCGCCCAAGTGTAACTGCCATGAGCAAAATCGCGCATTTTTACAACAATTTTAGGCTGGAGTTTTCGTGTTCGTTTCCACACACTCGGTTCCAAGGAACGCCGACTCTATGCAGATCAAACAGATGATCACCCATCCATGAACTAAAATCCGCCCCACCAAAATCATTTTATGAAAGCGTACCTGATCATCCTGCCCGCGCTTCTGACCGCCTTGAATGCGTCCAGCCAGACGATGAATTGTGTAACGCCACCCACCGGTCTGGTGGCATGGTGGCGCGCAGAAGGAAACGCAAATGACCGCGCCAGCAGCAACAATGGCGTCGCCCAAGGGACACTTTCGTTTGCGTCGGGCTTGGTCGGGCAGGCCTTCGACTTCAGCGGAAGTCTCACCGGCGTGGTGGTTGCCGCCGTCACCCAACTCAACGTCGGCCTCGCGGATGGCTTTTCGATTGAGACCTGGATCAAGCCGTCCACGATTGAACTGGAGCGCCCGATCGTGGAGTGGAATTCTGTCACCGGCGGCAATCCCTGGCCCTATGACGTACACCTCTGGATTTCTGTACCCGTCGGCTACGGCGCGGGTCCTGGCTGTCTTTACGCCAACATCGTGGATACTGCGGGTAATTTCCACTGGCTGACCTCAGCGGGCGGCGTGATCAGCACCAATAATTTCCAGCACGTGGCGCTGACCTATGACAAGACGTCAGGGCAGGCGTTGCTTTACCTTGATGGTGGTGTGGTTGCCTCCAAAAATCTCGGCTCGTTCACGCCGCAAACCAGTTACAACCTGTATCTCGGCTCGCGACCCGGCGGCGTGGCGGCGGCGTATTCCTGGGCCGGGCAGTTGGACGAAGTGAGCCTCTACAGCCGGGTCTTGTCGGGGGCTGAAGTTCAATCAATCCACGCCGCCAGCAACGCGGGCAAGTGCGTGGCCGCGAATCCGCCAGTCGCGTCGTTTCTGCTAAACGTCAACTTTGGTGCACACTTGAATCCGGGTTCCTTGAGCGCGATCAAGGTGGGTCTGGCCGCCACCGGCTCGACAACCAACGACTTCTGGAATTTTTACAGTCGCGACGGCCTCAACGCCAACGATTGGCTTATCAACAGCGCCTTGCCGAACCTCAAACTCGCTGACGGCACTACCACCACAGCGGGGTTGGTCGTCAACAACGCGCCGGGCTGCTGGAGCGACGGCTCTACTGACGCGATGTATAACTCCTACATTTATCCGTTCGACAGCGGCAACGCGATCGTCACGTTCACGAATCTGCCAACGGGGCAATTCGACATTTACGTTTACAGCCCGGACGGTAATTACCAGTTGGCTGTGGCCGGCACCGATCGCGGCACGAAAGCCACCCAGGATTCGCCGCTCGTCAATCCGACCGTGTGGCAGGAGGGGAGGCAGTACGCGCGTTTCACCAACATCAATGTCAGCGCGGGGCAGGCCGTGACGGTGACGGTACGGCCCGGCATTTACGGCTACGCGATCATCTCTGGAATGCAGATTGTTCAGACTGCGACCAATCCGCCGCCCTTTTGCGTGCCAGCTCCCGCTGGTCTGGTCAGTTGGTGGCGGGCGGAGGAGAACGCGAATGACGCCGCAGACGGAAATAATGGAACCATCGCTGGAACGGGAACCGTGGCCTATGGTCCGGGTGTGGTCGGGCAGGCGTTTGTGTTCGATGGCATCCACCGGGACCGGGTCAATGTCGGGAACCCAACCAACCTCCGCTTGGAAGACTTCACGCTGGAAGCCTGGGTCAAACGATCCAGTCCGACGGTGACCTCCTTCGATGTCCTCGGCGCGGATGGTTCCGTTGCTGGAGACGGAGCGTGTATTTTCGGTTACGGACGTGGGGGCTACATCTTCGCGCTGGCGAACGATGGGCGGATGATTCTCAGTCGGACCGACCTCGATGGCCTGCTTTCGACCCCGCTGGTCACGGACACAAACTGGCATCATCTGGCAGTGACCAAAGCAGGATCGAGCGCCGTGTTCTATTTGGACGGTGTGCCGCAAGCGACCCCGGCTTATGTTCATCCCGATCCCTACACGTTTGATGACGGAATCTGCGCCTGCACGGCAGCGGCTTCGATCGGATCACGTGGCGACGGGCGTGGCGGCACATTTTTCGGGATGATTGACGAACCGGCCGTTTTCAACCGTCCCCTGACGGCCAACGAAATCCAAACCATCTACGCCGCCGGCAGCTCGGGTAAATGTGCGCCCTCGAACCTGCCGCCCGTGCTGGCACCGTTGATCACGAGTCAGCCAACAAACCTGACCGTCTATGTCGGCAACAACGCCACCTTCCGCGTGACCGCCACCGGCACCGCGCCGCTCGCTTATCAGTGGCGATTTAATGGGACCAATCTCACTGGCAAGACCGTGAGCACGCTCGCGCTCACCGCAGTTCAATTTGCGAATGCCGGACCGTATTCCGTTGTCGTGAGCAACGTCGGCGGTTCGGTCACCAGTTCACCCGCGCTGCTCACCGTGAATCCGCTGCCACCCTGCGCCAATGTATTCAGCAATCTCGTTAGTTGGTGGCGAGCGGAAAACAACTCCGCCGACAGTTGGGGCGAAAACAATGGAACGAGTCCCAAGGGTTTTTCCGTCGGAAAAGTCGGCCAGGCGTTTAGCTTCCCAACCATCAGTGTTCCAGACTCGCCATCGTTGCGCTTTAGCAACGCGATGACGATTGAAGCATGGGTCAACCCGTCCAGCATCGCCGGTACCGCCCTTCAAACCATCCTGTCAAAATTCGACTATGCCGCTCGTGTAACTACTTCGACGAACAGCAGTTTCTATCTCGGCCTGACGAATGGCCGACCGATCTTCCTCGTTTCCACCAACGGCTCGCCGCAGACCAACGCCACCGTCATCGCCCCGCAATCGTTGCCCACCAATCAGTGGAGTCACGTCGCCGCGATCTACAATGGCTCAACCTTGCGTCTCTATGTCAACGGCCAGTTCGTCGTTGAGCGTGGCTATGTCGGCAACATCTTCAACGGCAATTCAAGCGTCGGCCTCGGCGCGCTGCCTTACGCCGGCCAGTTCGTCCAGTCCTTCTCCGGGTTGATTGACGAACCCACGATTTACAACCGCGCTCTCTTGCCAGAGGAAATCCAGTCCATCTACAACGCGGATGTGACCGGCAAATGTCTCCAACCGCCGACCATTCTTGTACAGCCACAAGATCAGGCCATTCCATTGGGCGAAGACGTCAAATTCACGGGCACAGTAGTCGGCACGAAACCATTGGGGTATCAATGGTTCTTCCTGCAAGCTCCCATTGCTGGCGCGACAAATTCTTCGCTGGTGCTGGAGAAGCTCAAGGCCAACCAGGCAGGATCCTACCAAGTGCGCGTCACCAACAGCGTCGGTCTCGCCTGGAGCATCGGACCACGACTGACTCTTCTCCCTCCGCCGAGTTGCACGACTACACCCCCGGGTTTGATCAGTTGGTGGCCGGGCGACGGCAATCCCGGGGACGCGATGGGCACGAACAACATCACAAGCTTCTCGCCAACTCTCTACGTCACAGGCAAAGTGGATCGTGCCTTCAGCTTCAACGGCAACGGCAGCCGCATCCTGGTGAATAACTCCACTTCCTTGAACTTCGGCAGCAACGCGGACTTCTCCATCGAGATGTGGATCAAGACCGGGGCCCGTCTGGACGTCTTTCCCAATATTCCGCTCTTCGAGAAACGGGACGACAGCACATCTTGGATCGGCTATTCGTTGTCGCTGAACCAGGGTCGCCTCGCGTTTGCGATGGGATCATCCCCGCTCTCGGCGACAAATGTATCAACGTTTATCTCGCCCGGACCCGACCTGCGCGACGCGATGTTTCACCATGTAGCAATGGCGGTAAACCGGACTAACAGCACCGGAGGCAATCTCTACGTTGACGGACAGTTGGTGCTGACGTTCGATCCGACCCAGCGCAAAGGCAGCCTCATCACTCAAAATTCGTTGTACCTGGGGGCTCCAACGCTCACGACTTCCAACTCCTCCTACGCCGGCCTCATTGACGAAGCGGCGATTTACTCACGCGCACTCACCGCTGCGGAAATCCTCGCCATCCGCAACGCTGGCGCGGCGGGCAAATGCAAAGTGAAGCCGTCCATTCTTGTCCAACCGATCAGCCAGCGAGTCACCGTCGGCTCGAATGTGACTTTCAGCGTCACCGCGACCGGCTCGCCGAAACTTCGCTATCAGTGGCTTCGAAACGGCGGGACCATCCCTCTCGCTACGAATGCTACTTATAGTTTCACTGTGTTGGGTTCCTCAGGAGCGACCTATTCCGTCCGCGCCACCAATTTATTCGGCTCGGTGTTGAGTTCCAACGCCGTGTTGACCGTCAATAACGTGCCCACTGCGTTCTACGGAGGGGTGACGCTAAACGAGGACACGTCCACGCCCATCACCTTGATCGGCACCGACCCCGACAACGACCCGCTCACCTACGTCATCGTTACGCCACCCGAGCACGGCAGCCTTTCGGTCAGCGGATCGAATTGCGTTTACACACCGTCACCGAATTACAACGGCCCGGACAGCTTCACGTTCAAGGTCAACGACGGCCTTGTGGATTCCTTGTTTGCGACGGTGAGCATCAATGTCGTGCCTGTCAACGACCCTCCCATAGCTCAGCCGCAATCGGTCGCACTCGACGAAGATATGACCGCTGCCATCACCCTCGGTGCTTCCGACGTGGAGAATGACCCGTTGACCTTCACCGTCGGAACGCCCACGCACGGCACGTTCACCGGCACGGCACCGAATCTCGTTTATCATCCTTTGACAAATTATTTCGGCCCGGACAGCTTCACCTTCAGCGTGAGCGATGGGCAAACGAATTCGGCGTTGGCGACCGTCAGCCTCACCGTGCGACCGGTGAACGATCCACCGGTGGCGGAGATTGTTCTCGCGCCGTTGAACCACCTGCCCGGCGTCACCAACCTGTTCGTCATCGCGCCCGTTGGCACGAACGCCACCGTCATCCTCGACGGCTCGCGCTCGACCGATGTGGAAAATGATCCGCTGCAATATTTCTGGAGCGAAGGCACGAACACGTTCGCGACAGACGTGTTGGCCACCAACCAATTCGCGCCGGGCCTCCACACGATTACTTTGATTGTCAGCGACGGACAAGCTACCGGAACAAACTCCGTGGTGCTGGAGGTGCTTTCACCGGCGCAGGCGGTTGCCACGCTCACAACGCTGGTCGAAAGTTCGAACCTCGACGGGAAGAATGCCAATCCGCTGCTCGCGACCCTGCGCGCCGCCGCCGCTTCGTTTGATCGCGGCAACTCCGTGGCGGGAATCAACCAGTTGCAAGCGTTCCAGAACAAGGTGCTCGCGCAAATCGCGCCACTCGATCCATCCCCGGCTGCAATCTTTATCCAATCGGCACAGGAAATCATTGATGTCCTCAGTCCTCCCACCACGCCGGGACTGGCGGGTGCGAGGACAGAGAAGTTGATGCAAATGACGGACGGGAAATTCCAGTTGCGCTTCCGTAGTTCACACACGCGCGCTTATTTCATCGAAGCGTCCACGAACCTGACCACGTGGCAAATCATCGGCGTGGCGCGCGATCTCGGCCAGGACGGATTCGATTTCGAAGACGTCCACTCGGCACAATTCCAAGGCCGGTTTTATCGCGTTGTTGAGCCGTGAGTAAACTATGACCTGTCAGTTGAGGCCGGAAGATTTATAGCACACACCACTCCTCGTATGGGCGAGGAAATGGTTCACCCATGCGTGGGGTCACTGGTTGAACTGCTTTTGGTCATTTCGATAGTTGCTGCACTGTTGGCGGCCTTGGGTTTGGACAATACAATTCAGGCAGACTGGGGGAATTTGACTTGTTTGCGCTTCGACGACATCGTTCGGGCAAGATCCGACCACAGCTTCAACGGTGTGATTATTTTTTCTGCGCACCAGATAATTTCCGCTCGTGCTGTAGAAACCATTCATACAATGCTGGATTTTTGTAGGTCTCGGTCCACGAGTTGTGCTGCGCATCAGGGTAAACGGTGAATTTGATTTCTTTAATTCCGAAGCCCTTCAAAGCGTTGACCAGATGCTCGGATTCTCCGAGCGGCACGACGGGATCTTTGGCACCGTGAAACGCCCAAACGGGAAGAGATTTCAAAGCAGTTTTGTGTTCAGCCACACCGTAGCCGTGCTGCGCTAAAATAATTGCGCCCGTATCGCCGCCGCCGCAGATGGGCGCAATCGCCGCAAATTTTTCCGGATGCCTGAGGCCCAAGCTCCACGTTGTGTAACCGCCCATGCTGAATCCGGTGAGGTAAATTCGCGTTTGATCCACCGTAAACTTGCTCGTGACCTCGTCCAGCAACGCCAACAAAACGTCGTTCGACCAGGTCTTATCACTTGGGCAAAGGGGCGTGACCAGAATGAAAGGAAGCCCGGGATGGTTCACGATGTATTTCGATGGGCCATGGGTTGTCGCTTTCCAAAGATTCGTGCCCCGTTCGCCTGCACCGTGCAGAAATAAAATCAGCGGCGAACCTTTTTTGGATTTGGCGTCATAATCGTTCGGCAAGGCAATCAGATAATCACAGCGAATTGTCCTGGTGATTTTGCGCGAAAATTTGCCGGGTTTTTGCATTGGGTCCTGAGGTTTGTCTTGCGCGATTATTGCGCTGGCGCACAAGAAAATTCCCGTGAGCAGAAGAACGAAACGAGTTTGCGTAATTGTGTTTCTATAAAAATTTTCACGGCGGTCACATCAATTTTAAACGGACACGCTTCCTTCGGAACTTTGACGTTGAGAACAACATCGCTGTAACGGGCGAGGGCGGATTTTGCGCCGCCGGTGATGGAAATAATTTTGACGGAAAATCGTTTGAGCGCGGGAACGAGATTGAGCAATTCCTCCGATTCGCCGGAATAACTCAGCGCGAGAATCACATCGCCGTCGTTGACGATTCCGAGATCGCCGTGCAACGCATCGACGCTGTTTAAAATCACGCTGGTCGAACCGGTGCTGGTGAGCGTCGCGGAAATCCTGCGCCCGATGTTTCCCGATTTGCCGATGCCGACGATCACGATTTTTCCGCGTTGCTTAAGCGATTCGACGATCACGCCCACCGCAGAATCGCACGAGGAATCCAGTTGTTGGCGAACGGC
This sequence comes from Verrucomicrobiota bacterium, assembly GCA_043775015.1. Taxonomy (GTDB): domain Bacteria; phylum Verrucomicrobiota; class Verrucomicrobiia; order Limisphaerales; family CANJXF01; genus CANJXF01. The sequence goes on along the minus strand of JAYVSV010000089.1, from coordinate 30,828 downwards.
TTTCAACGCCGCCAATTCAATATCGAAAACTTCGCGTGCTTTGGCCAGATGGCTCATGGCGGCGAAAGTAAAAGGAAAAGGCTCAAAAGTAAAAGCGAACGTTGGTTATCGAGAAGCTGCTGGAACGGCGATCTTTTTTTCCTGCCCGTTCACGTTGAAAGTAAACAACCATGCTTGAAGTTGTCCTTCGCGAACATCTGTGTTTATAGAGTAATCTGAACCCCCTAAATTGAACCCAGCTAAATGATGTGCGTATTTGGTCACTCTTTCGAGTTCGCGCTGTTCGTCCATCGTGAGCAGGCCTATCCCTTCATCCTCAAAACAAGCTTCGTCATGAGCAGCGCCGGTCTCCAATTTGGAATCAAAAGGATGACGGTTCGAAACAAAGATATGGGGATGATCAAGACCCCATCTCTCGTATTCTTCTTTAGATTCTGCGAGTACTTGAACATATCCGACACAATGTCCCTCATCCCACCAAATGAGATCTCCAACTTTAATCGTTGAGCCATTCGGATATTTCATGTTGATTCGCGCACATTACCCGATTCCCGATACGCCTCCGCCAACAACGTGATCGGATGAACCATTCGTAATGGCAGATTTTGTTTTCGCGCGCCGTTCGTCATGTGAGCAAGGCAACCGGGATTTCCGGTCGCAACGATTTCACACTTGGTCGATTTGATGTGTTCCAATTTTCGGTCGAGAAGTTCGTTCGCCATTTTCGGCTGAATCAAATTGTAGATTCCGGCGCTGCCGCAACACCAGGTGCTTTCGGGGAGCTCGGTCAAGTTCAGATTCGGAATCGCCTTCAAAAGCTGTCGCGGTTGAGCGGTGATTTTCTGGCCGTGACAAAGATGACACGCCTCGTGATAGGTCACATTTTGCGCCGGAAGATTTTTATTCGCGGGCGGCTGGATTCCGATTTGCGCGAGCCATTCGTGAATGTCTTTTACTTTCTCATCCCAAAGATGCGCGCGCTTTTGATACGCGGGATCGTCTGCCAAAAGTTTCGCGTAATGTTTCAAATGCGAACCGCAACCCGCCGCATTCGTGATGATGGCGTCGAATTGTTCCGGCGGAAACTGATCGATGTTTTTTCGCGCGAGACCTTGCGCCATTTCCCATTCGCCGTTGTGCGCGTGGAGCGAGCCACAGCAATTCTGCTCCGGCGGCGTGATGACTTCGCAGCTATTTCGCGCGAGCACTTCGACGGTGTCGCGGTTCACATCGCTGAACATCAAATCCTGCGCGCAACCGATGAGCATCGCGACACGATATTTTTTCTGCGTGTCGGGTTGCGTGATTGGCGAAATTAATTCAGCAGAAAATTTCGGCTGAATCGTCGGCGTCATTGCTTCCAATTCGCCGAGTCGCTTCGGCATCAATTTCAAAATGCCGCTTTTGCGAAGAAGCGTTTGCAAGCCGAGCTGTTGATAAAGACGAATGACAAATCCGACGAATTGCAATCGCCCCATGTCCATAAAGAGCCAGCGCAACGTCAGCGCGCGAATGAAACTCCGTTTGGGACTGTCGAGTTTGCCGCTTTGTTCAGCCTCAGCGCGGGCGTGTTCGAAAAGCTCGGCGTAATTCACACCCGCCGGACACGCCGTCATGCACGCGAGACAGCCGAGGCAAAAATACATTTCATCGCCGAATGCTTGCGTCGGTTCGAGTCGTTCGTCCGCGATGGCGCGCATCAAAGCGATGCGTCCGCGCGGACTGTTCCGCTCCAGTTTCGTCGCGTCGTAAGTGGGACAAGTCGGAAGACAAAGTCCGCAGTGCATACATTGCTGCACGACGGAATAGTCGAGATCTTTCAGGTGCGAGTGGCGCGCCGAAGTTTTTGGTTGGGGCAGGTCGGAAGTCATTTAGGATCGAGGTTCAACTAAACGATTCGATAAATCACGCGCGCCATGCATGAGCCGCCATGCCTCAACGGCGTTTTGACTAAAACGATAAAAAATCAAATAATCATCAAACGGACGCTCAACTGAAAGCGAACGAATGTCGTAAAGTTCTGGTTGAGGAAAATGTCGTTGACGACCGAGATCGGGCAACCGCGACAGCTTTTCCAATGTTCTGTCGACCGCGTCTAAAAACAGTCGCGCTATATCTCCACCAGCTTGTTGAGAATACCAACGATATTGCACGTCGAAATCCGCGAGGAATGGTTCCGATTTTCTAACAGTCAGATTCATTCGCGATTTGTTTCGCGAAGAACTTGTTCGGCGATTTTTTCAAGGTCTTGGCGTGAGTAAGAAGTAAACGGTCCTTTCGCTGCTTTCAAAAGTTCCGCTGCCAATTCTCGGCTGTCTTGCTCCAGATCCGGGAAATCGTTATCCAGACGCGCTGCCGCATAAGCGAGTGCCTCTCTGATGTCTTCTTCGTCCAACTCTGGATAATCCTTCAACATTTCTCTGCGGTTTGGATATTCCGCCAACATCATTAAGACTCGCGGCACCGTGAGACGCATCCCGCGAATGCAGGGTTGGCCATTCATTTTCTTCGGGTCGCAGGTAATGCGCTTGAATGTCATGGTTAATTTTTACTGTGAAATAGGGCTTTGGGCAATCGCCGTAACGGGCAGCGAAAATTCATCCGCGTGATAAGAACTCCGCACCATCGGCCCGCTGGCGACGTGAACAAAACCCATTTTTTCCGCGACAGTTTTGTATTCGGCAAATTTGGCGGGAGAGACAAATTCTGCGACGGGCAGATGTTTCAAGGTCGGTTGAAGATATTGGCCGAGCGTGAGGATGTCGCAATTGGAATTTCGCAAATCGCGCATTGCCTCGAACAATTCTGCTTCTGTTTCGCCGAGGCCGAGCATGACGCCGGATTTTGTGTGAATGAAGTTGCCGCGCTTGGATTTCACTTTCGCGAGGACGGACAGCGAGCGGTCGTACGTGGCGCGATGACGAACCGAAGGGGTGAGACGCCGGACCGTTTCCAAATTGTGATTGTAAATGTGTGGATTCGCCGTGAGAACGGCGTCGATGGCGAAATCTTTGTCCAGAAAATCGGGAACCAAAACTTCGATGATGATGCCGGGATTCAGTTCGCGAACTTTTTCAATCGTTTGCCGAAAATGTTCCGCGCCACCGTCAGCCAGATCGTCACGAGCCACGGCGGTGATGACGACATGCTTGAGTTTCATGCGGCGTGTGGCTTCAGCGACGCGCGCCGGTTCGTCAGTTTCGAGCGCAAGAGGTTTTGCGGTTTTTACGGCGCAAAATCCGCAGGCGCGCGTGCAGTTTTCGCCAGCGATCATGAAAGTCGCCGTACCTTTGCTCCAACATTCCCAATGGTTCGGACATTTGGCGCTCTCGCAAACGGTGTGGAGCTTCAGTTCGTCCAGAAGCGAACGGGTGTGCGCAAACGTATTGGACGTCGGCAATTTGAGCCGCAGCCATTCCGGCAAACGCGGGCGGGATTTCAATTCAGGTTCAGCGCAGCTCATTCGGATGAAAATATAAAATAAATTTGGTGCTCAAGAAATTTGGAATCGTGAATTTCTTTTCCTGAGTTCGTGAGTTCCAAATAACTCCTGGCATCGTTTATTCAAATTTTTTCCAAAATTTGGCCAGTTGGTCCGTGTCGAAGTCAGCCAGGATTTCTCCATCCACGTCGATGCAGGGTGCTTTGGTTTGTCCCGTGAGTTCGCGCATTTCGAGGCGAGCGGTCGCGTCGGCGATGACGTCCAGCTCCCTATATTTTATGCTGCGTTCATCGAGCCAGTCCTTCGCCTCGTGGCACCAGCCGCAATACGGTTTCACGAACAATCGAATGTTGGTTGCGTTCATCAATTAAATTTCTTCGGTCAAAATCGTGTCTTCATCTTCGTAAGCCGGTGCGCAGCAGCAAAGCAATTTCAGAACCTCGCCGCCGGTGTTCCAGATTTTGTGTTTCTGGCCCGGCGGAATGGCAATGGCATCGCCAATGTTCACTTCGCGCGTTTCGTTTTCAATCCGCATTTTACCACAACCAGCGGTGATAAAATAAATTTCTTCCGCGCGAGGATGAAAATGTTCCGCCGTGCAACCGCCAACCGGAATGCGCGCCTCGGCCAGACTTTGGTTGCGAAGACCGGAGTTTCGATACGCCAGCAGTTCACGAATTTCAGAGCCATCCTTCGTGGTGAATGCGGGAACGGCGTCTAGGTTTTTGATGTCCATCGGCGGCGAGTTTAAAGTTCAAAGGTTAAGGTTCAAAGTTCATTCGGCCACACCAACTTTGAATCTTGAACTATTCAATCGGCAGCCAGCGTTTGCCAAATATTTTTTGCCAATTCGTTTGTCCGATCAACACACCCGCCACGATCAAGATCATCGCCAACCAAAACGTGGGCGCGATCGTTTCGTGGAGAAAAACGTAGGCCCAGGTCATGGAGCTGACCGGAATCAAGTTGTTGAACAAATAGACTTTGCTCGTTTTCCAGTGGCGCAATGCGTTGTTCCAAAGCGCGAAGGCAATGACGCCGCCCGCCAAAATACAAAAGAGGTAAACGAGCACGAGATCAGTGCGGATAACGAGGGGGCGGTGCGCGATTTGGCGCAGGCCGATTTCAACAATCGAAAAGGGCAGAAGAAGGATTCCCGCCCGCCAAAAAGTTTGCGCAGAAACTTCCGCGCCGGACAAATGCTCGCCGAGAACGCGGCATTGCCGGCCGTAGTTGGTCCAAAGCACGCTGCCGCCGAGGGCGAGAATTTCCCCAATCAAACTGCTGGAGCCGAGTTTGAGTGCGGGCCAAAAAAGGATGACGACACCGCCCAACGCCAGGACAGCGGCGGAGTAACGTTGAAAACTTTTCCAGCTTTTCTCAGGCGCACCTTCCCACAACAACGCCCAAACCGGTGATGCGCCGAGGTAAAGCGCCACATGCGAAACGGAGGTCAGGGTCAGTGCCAGGTTGAAGGCAACGATGTAAAGAGCGAGGGTCAGCCCGCCGCGCCACCAGAGTTGTCGTTTCAAGTTGCGGGAAATCGGAGTGGCCTTGCCGAAAAGGTTCGTCCACCGGAAGAGTCCCAGCAAAATGAGACCAGCGAAGATGAAGCGCGTGCAGCCCACAAAAATCGGCGGCCAGAAGCCAACCAGAAATTTGGTCCCGGCGTTGTTGCCGCCCCAGAGAAAGACGGCCAGGATCAAGCCGGAAGAAATTGCGCTGTTGCTGGATTTACCTTTCAAAGTGTCTGTCAGCCGTAGAATGCCGCCTCGCAAAACGCAGAAAAAATTCTCTGCAAAACTTGCAGCTTAGAATTGGTGTCGGTGGTCGGACTCGAACGAAAATTCGCGATTCAGTAGTGAGATAATGCCTGATTTTATTGGGTTTTCAAATTCTATTTTGTTTAACTTTTTCACAATTTTTTCTAACTTTTACTGTCAGTTTTACTGACATAAAAAATGGTCGGAAACCAACCGCCGGCATTTTTTTTCCGTCAACTGTCAGTGAAACCTCACGCCAATATCGCATCAGCCGCGAAGTAACTTCCATAAACCCGGCGCGGGTCAAAGGTGGCTCGTTGATTGCGGAACAGTCCACACGGATGCTGCCAGGCTTGGCGGGTGTGGTTCCAATGAAAGCCAAGTTCAGCCAAAACGCGAGTGACTTCATTCGGTTGCTTGTCCGCGAACTGAATCCAAACCCATTTGCCAACCACTTCCGCCAGTTCAAAGAAAGACGGTGCGCTACCGCGAAGTATTGCCAGCAATGTTTCCGTCTCCAGTGAACGGTTCCGCCATCGTTTCCAGAATTGATTTTCGCCAAACCAGTCTGCTTTGCGCTCTGCTGTTCGTCTTCGGTCTGTCGCCCTTCACAATTAATGCCGCGCAACAGGGCTCGTCCGTGGGAGTAGTCTTCCGAGGGCACCGCGAGACGCCCGGTGAAGTCGGCCCAGTGAAGCACGATGGACCGAAGTCAGCAGAGGAAGCGCCGCGAAAAAAGGGACTGAAAACAGCAGGCACTGCACCTGTCTCCGAAGGCTCAGTTCGCGGAACGGAATGCAGCACAGCAATCAACCAGCAGAAAAGCAGTCAATGATTGAGCAGCGGAGTGGAGTGAAGCGAAACTGAATGGGCGGGAGTCAGGTGCTGACTAATTTTCCCGGAGGCAGTCTGTCATTTTCAGCAGGATTGAAAATCCAGGCGAGCCGGTGTTGAAAGTCGCAGTCTGCCGACGCTCCGGGCTTGAGACTTTTTAAAGTAAGGCTAGTCTTCCCGCATGATTGCGAAAGTTTCCGTGAAAGGACAAACCGTGATTCCCGAAGCCATCCGCGAACAAGCGCGGATCAAAGCCGGTGATCAACTTGATGTCGGTTATGCCAATGGCTTGATTGTCATGCGCAAACGCCGCGCCCTGACGCCGTCGCGTGTCCGTTCCCTGATATTGGCCGGACGCGAACTGCCTGAAATGACTTCTCGTGACGAAGCCGCCGTGACCCGCGCCATTGAACGCGTCCGCAGCCGACGCAAATAATGAAGGTTGTCTTCGACACCAACATTGTTGCGAGCGCAAGCTTCTGGCGCGGCAAACCGTTTGATTGTTTGGTTGCCTGGGCAGAAGGTAAATGCGAAGCGGTTGTCAGTCCGGCGGTTCTCGCCGAATACCACGAGACGATTGAAGAACTTCGTTTGGATTATTCCGACCGTGCGGCGGTTGAATGGGCTGATGCGCTCGGAGAATCCGCACTGCTCGTTTTTCCCTCAGACCGCGCGACCGGCGCGACTCCCGATCCAGACGATGAAATGATTTTGGAATGCGCCTTGGCGGATGAAGCCAATTACATCGTGACCGGCGACAAAAAACATCTTCTGCCTTTGCGCGAATATCGCGGCGTTCAAATCGTGAACGCGGCGGAATTTTTGCGTTTGGTCGCCAAAAAATAACCGCCTTCACCTGTCTCCGACGGCTCAGTTCGCGGAACGGAACGAAAGCAAAAGCAAACAGCAAGCGGGCAAAGGTCGTGAGCGGTTGCGGTTTCGAAGTGGAGTGGAGCGAAACTGAACGGAAGGAGTCAGGTGCCAACTAATTTTTGAGGAGGCAGTCTGTGATTTTCAGCAGGATTGAAAATCCAGGCGAGCCGGTGTTGAAAGTCGCAGCCTGCCGATGGTTTATCTTTTCCGTTTAGAAAAGTTATCGCGCAGGTTTATCGGAAGTGAATCCGGCAAGGTGCTCGAATTCCGAAATCAATGACGTAAGCGCAGTGAGCGCACGTTCCAATTCACTAAATTCCAGAATCTTCGTTTCGGGAAGGTGTGCATTATCCAAATCCTTCGCTCTCATAAGTGTGACCCTTGCTTTTTTCGTAGCTGGATCGTAGCGAAAATACATGTGACCGTGGGCGATGTAATTGCGGAGATCCCGTATTGGTTCGAGTCGTTTAATCAAATCCGCAAACGCAGCTTGTTCTGCCTCCGGATAATTTTGATCTTTTAGATGCTGTGCGATTCGATCGAGGCGATTTTTCAAGTGCCATTCTTTGACCTTGGCAAACTCCTCTTCGGTGACGCTGTCTTTCAGAAACACGAAAACGAAATACTCCAGCGTGCCGAAATTGAGCAGAAAACTCCCTATCGCCGAAGGCCAATCCAACCGGGCGGGTAGTATGGAAGCGTTGCTCATGGATGATGCCGCTGGTTATTTCTTCAAATCCTCCGCAATGGTCGCGAACTGCTCCAACGCCGCTTCGAGGTCCGCCGTGATGTCCGCTGCGATGATTTCCGGCGCGGGTAGGTTGGCCGAATCTTCCAACGCTTCGTCCTTCAGCCAGAAGATGTCCAGGTTCACCTTGTCGCGCTTGAGCAGTTCGTCGTAGGTGAAACCCTTGAACCGTTCGCTCTCCGTCCGCTTGTGCCGCGACAAGGTGGGGCGCGTCGCTCCGCGCGCGCCGTCGGCGGGCAAGGGATTGCCCGCCCTACCAAAGTAACACGCGACGAAATCGTCCAGATCACCGCGCTTGAGCGTGCTTTCCTTGAGCGTGAAATGTTTGTTCGTGCGCAGGTCGTAAATCCACAGCTTCTGCGTCCACGGCTTTTCCTGCGCGGGCTTGCGGTCGAAGAACAGGACGTTCGCCTTCACGCCTTGCGCGTAAAAGATGCCCGTGGGCAGCCGCAGCAACGTATGCACGTCCGCCTGCTTGAGCAATTCGCGCCGGATGGTTTCGCCCGCGCCGCCTTCAAACAACACATTGTCCGGCAACACCACCGCCGCGCGCCCGTGCTGCTTGAGGATGGTGAAAATGTGCTGGAGGAAATTAAGCTGCTTGTTGCTCGTACTCGCCCAGAAATCGTCGCGGTTGATGATGAGCGATTCCTTCGACTGCTCGCCCGCCTCGTTGACGATGGTCACGCTGCTCTTTTTGCCGAACGGCGGATTGGCCAGCACGATTTCATACTCGCCATGCTTTCCGGCCAACGCGTCCTTGGTGACAACCGGCAAATCGGCGTCCGAATCGCCGGCTGAGGGCAACCGGCCTACAGCACCGCCCTTGTAGGCCGCGTCCCCTGACGCGGCGTCCCCGCCAATGCCATGCAACAGCAAATTCATCGCGCACAGCCGCGTGACACTGTCCACCAGTTCGATGCCGAACAATGTTCCATTGCGGAGTTTTTTCTTCTGCGCACGATCAAGTTGGTGAGTCTTGGCGATATATCGTGGGCGGCGAGCAAGAAGCCGCCAGTCCCACATGCTGGGTCACAGATGGCCTGTCCCGGCTCGGGACCGACCACTTCCACCATCGCGGCGATGAGCGGGCGTGGCGTGAAATATTGGCCCGCGCCGCCTTTCACGTCCTCGGCGTTCTTTTGCAGCAACCCCTCGTAAGCGTCGCCCTTCACGTCGGCGGACAGGCTCGACCACTGCTCTTTATCTATGAGGTCCACGATGAGCCGTCGCAACTTGGCCGGGTCTTGGATTTTGTTCTGCGCCTTGCGGAAGATGACGCCGAGCATGCCCTTCTGTTTGCCGAGTTGCTCCAGAGTGTGGCGGTAATGGGTTTCAAGCTCGTCTCCATCCAGTTTCATCAACACATCCCAGCCGTAACTTTTCGGAATCACCGAGGGCCGATTGAACGGAGGACGACTTTGCTCGTCCGCCATTTTCAGGAAAAGCAGGAAGGTCAATTGCTCGACGTAATCCCCATACGAAAGACCATCATCCCGCAGGATGTTGCAATAGTTCCAAAGCTTCTGGACGAGTTGTTGCGGATTACTCATGGGGATTTAAGTCGAAATCTATGCCTCACATGCCGGACCACAATGCGCGAAGCGCACGTCGTGATTTAGGGCAACCAACTGGTGGCGGGCTTGGGAAGCAAAATGCGTCTCCAACTCATCACCGTCGCGCGCCAGCAGGCTGGGCCAGGCGAACTCCTTGGGCACGGCACTGGGCTTATTGAACGGCGGCCGCGACTGCTCATCCGCCATCTTGAGGAACAGCAGAAACGTCAACTGCTCCACATAATCGCCGTAGGACAAACCGTCATCGCGGAGAATGTTGCAATAATTCCAAAGCTTTTGGACGAGGGCGCTAGGTGTGGACATACTGAAACTCGCTAACCGGCTGGCTGGTAAAGCCAACCGCGAGCCTCGGCTTGATTGCGCAGAACTTTCGACTTTTTTTCTGCGGCACTGCTACCAACTCCTGTAAAATCAATCACAGTATGCTCAGGAAATTCATCCGGATCAGGTCTCGCCGGAAGTTGTTGAGCGGCGCATTCGCCTTGCGTGACTGCGTAAACTCCAATCGAGGCTCTGCCGAGTTGCACTGTAAAATGTTGCCACGACGCCTCCGCACCAATCAAATCGCCATTGTAAGCTGATAGCAGGTTTTCATCTTTCGGAGTCGGACGAAACGCCTGACTAGTCACGCGATTGTTCTGCACCCAACTAGGGTTAATTTGCCTGAACAGCAATGTTTGAGCATTCATTGTCAGGAAATCAGGCGGTTTGCCGAGTGCGAACCATGTCTGAAAGCGCATCCCAGCCTGCGGGTGAGTTCAAGTCAGCCGTAGCATCAAAATTTTCGTTGCTGTCGATTTTGACTCCCACCAACTCTGCTTGGTGGTTGGCAAGATTGATTTCAGCTGACAGTTCCCACTTGCCCAAAGTCCATTCCAACTGAATGCCCCCCTCCGCAGTTGGATATGCAAATGGGTCTGGTAGTCCATCGGGATATGACTTCAACCATGCATCGGAAAGCCAGCGGATGCCCGCCTTGGCAGCGGGTTGGCCTTTTCCGTCCAGCCATCCATCTTTGAGGAGTGACAATTCTTCTAGTCGTGCAGGCACATCATTCGCATCGAGCAACTCGATATGTGTTGTCTGCTCAATTTTTTTTGTGCGGTCGCTTTGGTCGAATACGGCTATGCCTTTCACTAAAACCTTACTTGTTTCAAATTGATCAAGAGCCGCGACGACGGTTTTGCGCAACTCAGATGCGAACATTGCCTGGACGCGGTCGCCGGTCACGAGTTTGAGCGTGTAACTCCGCTTCTCAACATTCACTTCAGAAATCCAGCCGCGCAGTTCAGCCGCCGCTCGGTATTCATTGGCCGCGCTAAGCACGAGCCGCTTTCGCGCACTTCGGTCATACGCGACCGGTGCTGGTTGACCCTTGACAACAAATTCGACTTTTTCCCCATCGCGAAGCGATCTGCCAAATTGGTCAAAATAGCCCAAGAGATCGCGCGGAAATTCCGCCGGTAACGGTTGATTTAGGGCGGCGGCGGCTATCGTGATCAACACCAAATCTCGAGCGCGCTCGAAAATATCATTCATGCCTGGCAATGCGCCATCAGGCAGCAAACGCTGAATGACTGGCTTCGCACTGCCGTTTTCCACGCCTGACAAGTGCAGAGAGAAACTATCGGCGAATCCGCGCGGCGCGCGTTTTCTTTCAGGATGTTCTTTTAGATAAAGCGACCGCGCCACCTCCAGAACTAATTCCTCGAAAGCGGCCCAATCTTTGAGCACCTCCAAAGGAATGGAATGTTCGTCAAAGCGAACACCATCAAGCCGGGGTTTCAAGAAGTCAGTTTTCAAGTGTCTCTTTTGTAAAGAAATTCAATCATTAAGACAACTCGCATCTTCATATGTTCATCTTGCGACCAGTTCTCCGGTGAAGGCTTTTTGGAGGATGGACTGGCGGAGGCGGGTGGCGCGCTGGAGGTTGGCCGACACCACCGACTCCAACTCCTCCACCACGCTCAACCGCCGCTCCACTTCCGCCACGATCCGCGTCTGCTCGGCAAGGGGCAGATTGAGCATCGGTTGGCGCGACGCTTCGTTTCTGGAATGAAGCAGAGTTAACGCCTCGCTTTTATCTTTCGTCCGCAAGCTGGTTTGTTTGCCGCTGTTGGTGTCTTCGCAGTAATAAGTCTGCCCGCGCTGGAACAGAATGAATTGTGTTTTCATAATTCGTTCTGAATCTTGAATCTGTCCGGTGCGAACGCGTTAGCGCGTTGCCGGCGAGTCTCAGTGAAGCTTTGTCGAATAGTGGCGAGTTAAAAATTCAACTCGCCGGTTTACTGACACTTTTCACTGACAGTGGCCAGTCCAACCTTCGTAACTTACTACCGATTCAAGAGTTAGAATTGGTGCCGGTGGTCGGACTCGAACCGACACGACTTTTTACGGTCCCAGGATTTTAAGTCCTGTGCGTCTGCCATTTCGCCACACCGGCAACTCTGCAACGGGAACGGACGTTACCAGAGGTTTTCTCCGTTGCGCAAGTTGCCATCGCCAGCACGTATCGTATAAAAATATTTTTCCGGTGAAAGTTGCTAGGCTTCTTCTTTCAAGGAATCAGGCGAGCTTCCATCCTTTTCGATATTCTCGACGGATGATTCGCGCGGCTTCGGGCGCATTTTTGACCAGGAGTTTCTTCGCATCCCATTCGATTTTGTGGCCGATACGGTGCGCCACGTTCCCGAGATGATTGGCTTCGGTTAACGCTCCGGAATATTCAAAATTACAGGTCGTCGGCGCGCCGGTTTTGCAGGCGTGAATCCATTCGGCGTGGTGACCGAGTGATTCGGGAATGAAAGGCTCGGGTCGCTTGAAATTTTTGAAATCATTTTCCGGCAGCAAGAGGTGTTTGCCGTAATCGGAAAGCAACATCCCTTTGTCGCCAATGAATAAATGTCCGCTGTCCCACTTCGGAATTTTTCCATCGTTCCAAATTTGTGGTTTGCTGTCGCCTTGATACCAACTGAGTTTTACCGGAGGCAGTTCGCCGCGTGCGCCGTATTCGTAAGTCACGCTCATCGTTGCCGGTGCGGTTTCTGGATTGGGTTTTCGTTTGTCCGCTTCAATCGTGAGCGGATGACGAAGTTTCAGCGCCCAGAAGGCGAGATCGTTGTAGTGCGCGCCAAGATCGGACATGGTGCCGCCGCCGAAATCCCAGAATTTATACCAACGTGGCTGGCCGTGCGGCGCGATGTATTCGTTGTGAAACGGACGTTCCGGCGCAGGGCCGAGCCACAAATCCCAATGAAGCCCGGCGGGAACAGGCGGTGTTTCTTTGGGACGATCGCCATCACCCCACGCGCGCGCGACCCAGACGTGCGCTTCGCGGACCGGGCCGATTGCGCCACTCTGAATGAGTTCCACGACGCGGCGATAGTTGCTCGTCGCATGGATTTGCGTTCCCATTTGCGTGGCGACCTTCGCTTTTTTCGCAGCGTCAGAAATCATGCGTGCTTCCCAAACCGAGTGCGTCAGCGGTTTTTCGCAATAGACGTGTTTGCCCGCTTTCAACGCGAGCATGGTCACGAAGGCGTGCGTGTGTTCGGTCGTGCTCACCACAACGGCGTCGAAGGTTTTGGTATCCTCGAAGAGCTTGCGGAAATCGATAAATTTTTTGGCTCCGGGATGTTTTGCGGCGGCGGCGTTCAAGTTGTCTTCGGACACATCGCAGAGCGCCACAATATTTTCACTGCTGACATCCTGCAAATTTGACGCGCCACGACCGCCCGAACCCACGACGGCAATATTTAGTTTTTCATTAGGCGATTTAAGCTTCGGCTTTGCATAAAGGTTGAGCGCCGCCGAGCCGGTGGCCAACGCCGATGCATAAATAAATTTGCGTCGATTGATGCCAGTTTGAATTGAGAAAACCTTCGATGATGAAGTGCTCGATTTGGACATGGACTTTTCCTACGCGCCGGAAGAGCGCAGCACAAGCTGAAAGATCGCCGCAATTTTCAGGCAATCAAGAATTCACCCATGTCGTAAAACGCGGCGCGCAACATCCTGCAAAAACCAAGGCCGAACCGTTGCGGCGTGAATGGAGGTGAAATTATTAATGGCGAGCCTGCAACTACATCTGCTCAACCGTTTCAATGCCGAGAAGTTCGAGGCCTTGTTTGAGCACGCGCGCGGTTAACGCGCTCAATTCAAGTCGCGATTTTCGTGCGGCTCCTTCGGCTTTCAGCACGGGACAGTTCTCATAAAATCGGGCGAAGTGGCCGGCGAGTTCGTAAAGATAACTGCACAAGAAATTCGGGCGGTAATCCTCGGCCACGGCTTCAAGAGTGAGTCCAAAATTCAGGAGGTGTTTGGCGAGAGAAATTTCTTCCGGCGCCAGCAATTCGATGTTCGGCCTTCGCTGTTCGCTGTTCGCTGTTTCCCCGGCTTTCCGAAAAATACTTTGCACCCGGGTGTAAGCGTAGAGCAGATACGGCGCGGTATTGCCCTGGAGCGACAACATTTTTTCCCAACTGAACACGTAGTCGCTCTGGCGATTTTGTTGCAGGTCGGCGTACTTCACCGAACCGATCCCGATGATGCGCGCGATCTCTTTGCGTTCGCTTTCGCTGAGGTTGGGATTTTTTTCTGAAACAACTTTGAACGCGCGCTCCTCCGCTTCGCTGAGCAGTTCGGAAAGTTTTACGGTCTCGCCCGAGCGTGTTTTGAACGGCTTGCCATCCTCGCCCAGAATTGAGCCAAACCAGACGTGGGCGAGTTTGATTTTCGCCTCGGGATGCCAGCGATTGAACACCGCGAAAATCTGCCGGAAATGAAGTTGCTGCCGTCCATCGGTGACGTAGGCGATCTCTGAAGGGTGCCACGTTTCTAAACGATATTTCAAGGTGGCAAGATCGGTGGTGGCGTAGTTGAAACCGCCGTCGCTTTTTTGAATCAGGCACGGATTCGCCAACCATTCGCCGTCGCGTTGAATGAGAAACGGATCTTCCTTTTGTGGAAGCGAACCATCCGAAAAAATTCCAACGGCACCCTCGGTTTCACGGGCGATCTCTTTGTTGCGCAATTCCTGAACCACTTCTTTCAGCCACGGATTGTAAAAACTTTCTCCCAGAGCGTGATCAAATTTAACGCCAAGCCGTCCGTAGATGTCGTTGAACTGATGTTGCGATAGCTCGATCATCTCACGCCAAATACGAAGGTTTGTCTCGTCGCCACTTTGTAATTTAACAAGTTCCTGCCGGGCGGCTTCGAGGACGGACGGATCATTTTCCGAGGCGGCGTTGATCAGTTTGTAGAGTCGCTCCATTTCGCCGATCGGATCGGCCTGGAGCGCGGTTGTGTCGAGATGATTTTTCCAACCGACCAGAAGTTTTCCGAACTGCGTTCCCCAATCGCCGATGTGATTGTCCGTGATGACTTGGTGGCCGAGCGTTCGTAAAACGCGCGCGATCGAATCGCCCAAAATGGTCGAGCGAATGTGACCGACATGCATCGGCTTGGCGACGTTCGGTGAACTGAAATCAACCACGACGGCGCGCGGCTTTTCTGTTTTATTAAAAAAAAGATGTTCTCCCCGAGCCGCCGCTTCGAGGGTCTGCGCAATGGCGGAAGGTTTGACGCGAAAATTCAGGAAACCAGCTCCGGCAATTTCTACCCGGTCGCACAGATCAGCCACATCCAGTTTTGCCAAAACATCCGTGGCCAACTGGCGGGGATTCATCTTGCGCTCTTTGGCGACGGACATTAGCGCATTGGTTTGGTAGTCGCCGAATTTCGGATCCGGACAGGGGAGGACGAAAATGTTTTCCGTCAAAGCTTCGGGAAATATTGCGTGGACGGCCTCTTGCAAGCGCTGTTCGAGAATTTGATGTAGCACTGGATTAGAAAACGGTTGAATTGCCGCGTAACCGGCAAACGAAATTATTTCTGCGTCGCGTGGGTCTTGACGATTTTCACCATCGCATCGGCATCGGGTGCGGTTTCGAGCGCCTGGCGAAATTCTTTGTTGTGCAGAAGCTTGGCAATATTGGCGAGGGTGTGCAGATGTTTTTGAAATTGGCCCTGCGGCACCAGGAAGAGCATCACGAGATTCACGGGCTGATTGTCGAGCGCGTCAAAGTTGACTCCTTTTTTCGATCGACCAAAAGAACCGACAACTTCGTAAATCAAATCGGTGGAAGCGTGCGGAATACCGATGCCGAACCCGATGCCCGTGCTCATCGAGGTTTCGCGTTTTTTGACGACGGCGGCAATGGCTTCGCGGTGTTCGGGTTTGATCTTCCCGGTGACGACCAGGTTATTGATTAATTCATCGACGGCCTCCCACCGGGTGGACGCTTGCAAATCAGGGAGGATTTGATCGTGAGTGAGAATGTCAGCCAAATTCATACAAAGTCAGAGCCGTTACATTTCGCCTGAAGTGAACTTTCATTTCAAGAGCAATTCTGTAAATAAAAATGTGACGGACGAAGTTTTGTGAAGGGCGGAACGACGGTTTGCAGCCGGTTTTCAGCGGAACAAATAAAAACCGGTGGCAAACCGGTGCTCCACACCATTTGCAAATAAAAAACCCCTCCCGATTTTCTCGGAAGGGGTTTGGTGGTATCTAATTAAATTAGAATACGTAAATCAAGTTGGCAGCAACCATGAATTCGTTTTTCTTGGTTGGCTCACCGCTTGATGTACCGCCGAAGCTATCCCCGCCGGATGTCGCATGATCCCAACGGACTTCCAAACGGCTGATGACATGCTGCCAGAGGTCGTATTGGACCGTTCCGGTCAGAGCCAAAACCCGAGTGCGCTTTTCAAATAGCTGACTCACTGCAGCATATTCACCACGAACATGGAGGCTCATTTTTTCCGTGGCTTGTAACGAGGCATAGACTGCATACGCATCCGCGTAGCCATGACTTTCCGCGCCGCCGAGATGATGAACCTCGTCGTAAGACGCGCCTAATTTCAAACCAGTAACTCCGGTAGCAATGGTTGCTCCGAGGTAAATACTGGTTTGATCTTCGTCGGTTGAACCAGCGAAACCATCGATAATTCCCGCATACAATGCTGAGCCAGCTAACGCGCCCATACTTTCAGGAGCTGTCAACGTGATCGAGCCCATGTAAGCCTTGGCGGATTCAGCACGATCGGAACGCTCGTTGATACCCTCGTTCACGGTGTTCGCCGCGCCAGCAGAGATCGCGAGAACGTCGCAGATCTGGTAGGTGGACAGAATGCCAGTGAGCTGGGTTGGTTCGATGGTGTATCCGTAGGAACGCGTGTAGTTCGGGTTACGATAGCCGGCGAAGGATTCGTAGCCGAGCGGTGAATCCAGAACGCCAATCTTGGTATCCAAGCCATTGCCGAGGGGCGCGCGCAGCGCGACGTAGGCTTGTTTGATGGCGAAGTCAGCAGATGAACCAGCGTTGGCCGACGTGTTGAATCCAACAGCGTCAGGGCCGAACAGCAATTCCGCCTTGTAACCAGCCGACCATTGCGCTTCGTCGAGCGGCTTTTCCAAGGTCAGGTTGACGACGTTCAGGTTGAAACCGTCTTGCTTGCCATGATTGAAAGAAATTGGAGCAGGATTAGCGTTGCCTGTTCCGGGATTCCAAACAATGGATGTATCAACATAGCCACTGATTACGGTTGAGGAGAGGGCGGTCATCAATGGGACCGACTTCTCTTCTGCTTGTGCAACTGATGCGAGGCTGACCAGCCCAACGGCTGCCAGACCCGACGTCCATTTATTAATCTTCATTTTAGTTAGTTCCTCCTGCGGTTTATTTTCGTTTTTATGCGTCTGTTTTGAGCAAAAACAGTTTGCTCATCGCACCAAAACGGTGCATTGCGGCGGACAATAGGACAATTTGACTTTAGTTGACAACAAGTTTTTTTAGGGGGCTAACCGGAAAAGGCCGACAATGATCCAGCAAAGCGGGCCAATCAGCTTTGCGCGAATAGCCAATATCCGCCGACGAGCAGCGCGGCGGCGGAACAAATAAACATCAGATTGCGATAAGCAGCAACGAAGCGGACTGAAATCCGCCCTGCCACCGCCGAGATGGCGCTGGAAAAAATTGTCATGGCCGCAACCGTGCCGATTCCAAACGAAATTAAATAAACCACTGCGTCGCTGGTCTTGTGAAAAGCGAGCGCGGGCAGTACGCCCAAAAAATGGGAACTGCCAGCCAGACCGTGCAGCGTTCCAATTCCAAATGCGGTGTGTCGATGCGTATGCGCCTTCGGGTTGTCGTGCGGTTGATGAACTCCGTGGATATGGACATGCACATGCGCCTCGCCATTGTGTTGATGTTCGTGCGCATGAACATTCATGGCTTTGCGCATTCCCCAGAATCCGATGGCAATTAAAAGCACGCCGACAAGCCGTTCGCTCCAGGCAGAAATGCTTTGCAGCGGCAAAAGGTCGCGCAACAAAAGTGAAAGGATTCCCACGAACAAAACCCCGGACGCGTGACCAAACCCCCAACGCAAGCCGGTGATCCAGGCGCGGCGACGAACATCGACGGCCAGCGGCGCGATCGCAGCCAGATGGTCTGGACCAGAAAATACGTGGAGCAATCCGGCAACGAGACCAGCGAGGGCAGAAATCATATTTGGCAAAATATTCTCACGGACATTTCCAGACTGTTTGTGCCGACAACCAAATGGACATGCAAGTTTAAGCTGAAAAGCGGTGTGTCCAGACCCCTTGACTCATCATCTAAAAACTGGATTTAACGCCAAGTCGCAACAGGTTTTAGAGACACACGCGATGCCTCATCAGCGCATTATGCTTTCCGAATTTTCCCTTGCGCCGCTGTTCCTTTGCGTTTTGTGTGAGTTTGTCTCACGGCACCTTTCCCGTTAAAAAATTTCCGGAACGCCTTCGTCCAAAATTTTGAGGTGGTGACTCAATTCACCCGCTTCGCAGAGTTCCTTGAGCCAGCGCGGGGGTTCGTCCATGTCTTCGAACGAAAGGCGGAACGAGCCGTAATGCATCGGCACCAGCCATTTTGCTTTTAAATCGCGAAACGCTTTCACCGCCTGATCCGGCCCCATGTGCATGTGGCGAAATGAATCTGGATAATACGCGCCGATGGGCAACAGTGCGATTTCCGGCGGCGTTTTCCGTCCAATTTCCTTGAACCCATGAAAATAAGCGCTGTCGCCCGCGTGATAAATTCGTCGCCCTTGATGTTCCAAAATAAATCCGCCGTAACCGCGATGGTGATCGTGCAGCGTGCGTGCGCCCCAGTGTTTGCTCGGGGTCAGAGTCACTTTCCAATCGTCGTGCGTAAAACTTTCCCACCAATGCAATTCGATGATGCGTTCGAAGCCGAGGTCCTTGGCCAGATCACCAACGCCCCAGGGCATGATGCCGATTTTCGGCGACGGCAAACGGCGCAGAGTTGGTTTATGAAAATGATCAAAATGCGCGTGGGTCAAGAGAACCAGATCAATCGGCGGCAGATCCGCGATCCCCAAGCCGGCCCGTTTCACCCGCTTCAACAGGAACAACCAATTGGCAAAATTTGGGTCGATCAACACATTTAAATCGGTGAACTGCGCGAGGAAAGAGGCGTGGCCGATCCAGGTCAGCGCGACCTGCCCTTTGTGCAGCGCCGGAAATTTCGGCGCGCTCTGTTCTCCCGTGCGACGAATCAGCAACGCCTTCCAAATCATCTCATAGAAAAAAGTGCCGGGATTAAAATGTTTGCTCGGAGTCAATTCCTTGAACGAGGTCGGGATTTTTTTACGCGCTCGGACGGGCGGAGTTCGTCGCGATGGTTCTTTCATGGAATGATTGATACAGCCGCTCCGGGGAAAATTCAAACGTCTGATGGCTGAAAGAATAAAACGGCAAGCCTGCGTGCGTGCTGCTGCATCCATGTTTGCGTCGTTTTGAATTGGAACTGCTGCGAACCTCCATTAAAACCAATCTGTGTCTAAATTGATCCAGCAATTCGAAACGTTTCTCCGCAAACAACCAACCCTCGGTCAAGATGTTTATATCGCAAAGGGCGCGGTCGTTCTCGGCGACGTTACTTTGGGCGACCAGGTCAGCATTTGGTATAACGCCGTTTTGCGCGGTGACATCAATCGCATTGTCATCGGAGCGGGCAGCAACATTCAGGACAACGCCGTCGTCCATTTGTCGGATGACTTTCCGTGCATCATCGGACAATTCGTCACCGTCGGCCACTCCGCCATTGTTCACGCCTGCACCGTGGGCGACGAATGCCTCATCGGCATGGGCGCCGTTATTTTGGATGGCGCGGAAATCGGCGGGCAATGTCTCATCGGCGCGAATGCGTTGGTGAAGCAGGGAATGAAAGTTCCGCCAGGTTCGCTGGTACTCGGTTCGCCTGCGAAAATTGTCAAAACGCTCAGCGCAGAAGAGCGGGCTGATTTAAAACCTTGGGCAACAAAATATGTGGCCAACGCCGCGTATTGCCTGAAGCACCGCATCAATGTTTCCGAGCCGCTCCCGTCGTGAGCGCTGGATCGGCCCAAAAAAATTCTGTTCAATTCCGTTAATTCTGTCTCCCTTCAATTATGCGAAATCCAATCATTGTCGCGCTCGATGTGCCGAAAACCGAAACCGCGTTGCAACTCGCCGCGCAACTCGCGCCGGTCGTTGGCGCGTTTAAAATCGGCAGCGAACTGTTCACCAGCGCCGGACCGGAAATTGTCACGCGCATCCGGGCGACCGGCGCTGCCGTTTTTCTCGATTTAAAATTTCACGACATTCCCAACACCGTCGCCAAAGCGGTCACTGCGGCGGTGCGGCTCGATGTGCAAATGCTCACGATCCATACCTGCGGCGGATTGGAAATGATGGCTGCTGCGGAAAAAGCCGCGCAGGAAACCGCGCGCGAACTCGACCGACCCGCGCCGCTAGTTTTGGGCGTGACCGTTCTGACGAGTCTCGATAGCAACGAACTCAACGAAGTCGGCGTGGAAACGAATGTCGGCAAACAAGTTGAACGCCTCGCGAACCTCGCCGCGCGCGCGGGTCTGCGTGGGCTGGTTTGTTCGCCCCTGGAAATTGCGACGTTGCGGGAGTTTTTGCCCGCCGAAATGCAACTCGTCACGCCGGGCATTCGCGCCACCAGCGTCCGCACCGATGACCAAAAGCGAACCCTCTCCGCGAAAGAAGCGCTGGCTGCAGGGGCAAGCTGGCTCGTGATCGGCCGCCCGATCTACGCCGCCGAAAATCCGCGGGCCGCTGCTGAAACTATTTTGTCCTCGCTGCGCTGAACGGCCTGAGTCCCGCACGCGGGATCGCGGCCAAAGTGCATGGGAAGAAAAAATGAATCTTTCCGCTACCCGGAGGTTCGTTTAGAGTTTCAATATGACTTGGGCGGAAAAAGTCTCGCAATGGCGAAAGCTGAAACCGGCGGAGCGCAAAGCGCGTCGCTGGGCGGACGTGCCATACCAGGTCGCGGCCAGCATGGCGTTTGAAGGCGAGCCGGTGGATTTTGAATGGTTGAAGACTCTACACAACCGCCGCACGCCACGCGCTACTTGAAAAACCAAAAGGATACTATGAACGACCAAATCGTCATTGACCCGAAAATCTGCCACGGCAAGCCAGTCATTCGCGGCACACGCATGCCGGTCTCGTTGATCGTTGGCAGCCTAGCCGGCGGCATGGGTTTTGATGAAGTGGAACTTGAGTATTCTCTAACCCGCGCCCAAATCCGCGCCGCACTCAAGTTCGCCAGCGAGCTGGTTGACCAGGAAGAACATCATCCGCTCGGCACGCCTGCGTGATGAAATTTCTACTCGACGCCAATATGCCCCGTTCAGCGGCCGGCCTGTTGCGCGAGCTTGGTCATCAAGTCGAGGATGTCCGCGACGCCCTGCCGCCGGGCGCAGCCGACGCTCAAGTCGCCGCGTTTGCCAAAGCCAACCAATTCATTCTCGTCACGCGCGACTTTGATTTCGCCGACATCCGCAATTATCCGCCGGAAAATTATCCGGGCATCATTGTCCTCGAACTGCCCGACGACGCCATCGCCACGCAAGTGAATCAAACTTTGCAATCATTCGTGAGCAAGCCGGAGCTTTTGGCGCGGTTGACGGGACGGCTGGCGATTGTAGAATCTTGGCGCGTCCGATTCCGCCCGCATGAACCAACTAACTAAACCCGCCACGATGGAAGCCGGCCCGATCCCGCAAGAGGGGGACCATAACCAGAACTACGCCACCGACTTCATCCACCTGAACGGCCTGCGTACGCACGCGGGATCGCGGTCAAGGTGCATGGGAAGAAAAGGTAAATTTCCGTGTGATTAAGCTAAAGCAATGTTGGCTGGTCTTTAGGCGAACAACAGGAGTGTTGTTCGTTATCGCTGGTCTGGTCGTTGCTTATTTCTGGCTCTACAAATTTGCGCCGATGCGCAACTTGGCAAATCCCAAGTGGCTTGAAACGCATTCCGAGAAAGCACGATGGCTGGAGGAGCAAAAGGATTATGAACGGATGGGTTCATCGCCAGACTTGGAATTTCGAGGTGACCGAATTGGTTACTACGGTGACAAAAGCTGGTTTGTATGGTTGAAAAACAAAGCCACGACAGACAAAAATTTTCGTGTTTGTGGCTGCACTGAAACTGCGCTTGCCTTGATGTCGAATCAGCAAGTGAATTCGTGGGAAGAATGGGTAAAGACCAATCTGAACAAGACACAAGAAGAATGGATTCGCGATGGCTTTCTTAAGTACGGAGTCTCAATTCATCTGCCTCCAGACACAAATGATGTCGAATCGTTGCTCGTGTTAATTGGCAAAAGGAGATGGAACTTTTTACAAGGCGGGCCACAAGGAACAAACGCCCCAGGCGCGATTCCCGATTACGTCCAATACAACGCTTTCCGTTGGCTTCGGGATTCTGGCTTTAACTTCATGGCTTATGCTCGCACAAACACCACGCTGATTGACTCCCAAGACATGACGATTGCGCTAATCAAATACGCCAACTGGCGCAGTACATTTTCCTCTGCCGAACGCAGCGGACTTGGCGTCCTTAGTTTCGGCAAGAAATCCGAATCTGATTTTGGCTTTGCCCCTCCTTTGATTGCGAAGTCTTGGTTTCTTGGTGTGGTCTATGTTTCTATTTTCGTTTTTCCATTGATGGGAATTTGGCTTTTGGCATTCAGAAAAAAAACTTCAGACAAACCGTAGGCGATTTAAGAATCCCAACGGGATTCTCGGATGGCGCGACGCACGGCGTGGCGTGATCAAATCAAATCGTGTTCGTGATGCGCGCATGTC
Source organism: Verrucomicrobiota bacterium (assembly GCA_043775015.1). GTDB lineage: Bacteria > Verrucomicrobiota > Verrucomicrobiia > Limisphaerales > CANJXF01 > CANJXF01. The sequence continues at coordinate 8,351 of JAYVSV010000089.1, read as the reverse complement.
GCAAACGATTCGGCGCGCGGGCGATGTCCGCGGTAATGGGAAAGTTCACCGAGGCGGCGAAAGGGCCTTCAAGAGAAGATTCGCCGTGGCCTCCGCTGACCCATCGTTGTTCAAGGCGACGGCCACATAAGCACCCGTCTCGACAGCATAGGCCACGACCGCCTTGATGCCGGGCGAACCGCCACTGTGACCGAGCCAAGTGAAACGACCGGCCTTGGGATCGCCCACGTCATAGAGCATCACCCCGCGCCCGTAAAAAGTTCCCTGGTCAAACATGGGATACAAATGCTGGAATTGCCCGCGCACGGTTTCGGGCTTGAGCAACCGTCCGCTCATGAGTCCATGCCAGAACCGCACCATGTCGTCTGCACTTGCCACGATGGGAGCTGCCGCGAACGGCGTGGTTGGACTTTCTTCGGATGCCCTCGCTTCCTTCGGATCGGACGAACACGCTGGTGCCAGTCCCGCCACGATTTCGCGGGGAGCCATCGCTTTGGTGTTCTTGAGGCCGAGGCGCTCGACGATACGTGCGGTCACGACTTCGTGAAACGGGCGGCTCTCAATGCGTTCGATGATGCGCCCGAGCATGACATAGCCGGTGTTGGAGTAGGACCAGTATTCACCAGGGCAGAAGGCATTGCCGTGCGTTTGGGCGACCGCGATAAGCTCCTCGGGCGTTTTGTAGCCTGGCTTGGCGCGCAGCCCGGAATCTGCCTGGAAGCTATAGATGCCGCTGGTGTGGGTCAGCAGGTGATTAATCGTGATAGCCTTGGCATTCGGGTAGTCCGGAAACCATCGTGCCAGCTTGTCGTCGAACTTCAGCTTTCCCTCTTCGACAAGTTGCTGAACCACCGCCGCCGTGAAAGCCTTGCCGACGCTCGCGAACCAGAACCATCGCGGTGCAGGGCCTTCCGCTTGGGAACTATTGTTCGTTGTAATCGTCCACAACCCCTTCCCGGGAACGCCTACCGCAACGGTCATGCTCGACGCTTTGGTGGCGTCGAGCGCGGCCTTCAATGCCTGTTCCAGCCGGTGGACCGTGGCGGCATCCAGAGTGCCGGCGAGACTGCCTGCCGCATCAACGAACACCTTGCTGGCCGGAGCCGGGTGCAACTTGGGGCCTCGATACGGTTTCGCCGATTCGCAGGTGACTGGTTTCCATTTGTCCTCAGGCTCTGCTCCGGAAAGTCGCAAGCTGGCGCAAACGAAGAATGCCAGGAGGGATTTGGTTTTCATAATTCAGTTTCAGCAACTCCGAACCGGGCGTCAATCGCTTTGCGCGTTGCGGCATCCATCGTCATGAGCGGCGGCCAGGGGCGTTTGAAGCCTTCGCCGGGGTCCCGCAAAGGGGGGATCGTCGCGTCAATGCCCAGCTTGCTGCCGCTGGTCCTGCCGACGCGAGACTGGTGGCGTGGTCGAGCACGTCGGACGGCTCCCGCGACTGCGGGATGAAGAGGCTGTCGCGTTGTCGGTCGGTGTTGGCGCAGTGGGCTTCACGCCAGTTCCACTTTGAGCTTTCGGCCCAGGGCGAGCGCGGCTTGTTCGAGAAGTTGGAGCGTGACGGAGGAATGGTCGGGCGCGAACAGACGGTCGAGCGCGGCGGGGCTGGTCTTCATGCGGCTGGCGAGTTTCGCGCGGGAGATGCGGCGGCGTTTCATCTCACGCTCAATCTGCCAGGCGACGACGCGCTTGAGCGCGCCCGCTTCGCACTCGGCGAGCAGACCACCCTGTTTGAGGAAGTCATCGAAATCAGAACCGATGTGCTCTTGTTTCATGGCCTTACTGTAGCAGACGCAGGCGGTTCTTCGCCAGTTCCAAATCTTCCTGCGGCGTCTTCTGCGATTTTTTGATGAAGCCGTGGAGCAGAATCATCCGGCTTTCACCGGTTATGAAGATGACACGCGCGATGCGGTCAGGCAGGCGGGAGCGAACTTCCCACAGGCCCTTGTCGAGCTTGCGGACGAGCGGCATTCTGAGCGGCCAGCCAAATTGCACGGTCTTGATGTCCTCGCCGATGATGCGGCGCTCCTCACGCGGCAGGAACTTGAGCTATTCGCGAACTGGCTCGTTGCCGGAAGCGGTGCGGAAGAAAGCGACGGAGAGAATTGGTTCTGTACCGTTCATCAACGGTTGAAGAGTTGGTCAATCTTCTGTTTCACCGCCGCATCCATCTTGATGAGCGGCGGCCACGGTCTTTTGAATCCTTCACCGGCGAGCTTGCGTGTGGCGTCTATTCCCAGCTTTGTTCCCATCGCGATTTCAGAGGTTGCATGGTCCAAAACATCGGCTGGTCCTTTTGTGAAAATTGAATCGCGTTGCGGGTCGGTGTTGGCACAGAGGCGAAAGAGGACTTCGCTGGTGTTGTGCACGTCCACGTCGTCGTCCACCACGATGATGTATTTGGTCCCGCAGTCGCGGGATCATCTGCCCCATGCCCCAGAGGCCGTGCATGATTTTGTAGGGGAGCGCACGAGCCTCGCGTGCATCGGTCAGCGCCCTCGCTGACCGAATCCGCGTCGTGCGAAGATGGTTTCCTACGAGGGCGTCGAAACCGACACGCGAGGGCGCGTGTGCTCCCCCGCAGCGCGATGTCCACAATCTCCGGAAAATTCATCTTGAAGATGGGCAGGAAGAGTTTCACGGACGCGCCCGCCGATGTAGAAGTCTTCCATGGGCGGGATGCCGACGATGGTGGCGCTTGGGCAAAACGGTTTCCAAGTTCGGACAAAATGTTTTCAAGGTTCGGCCAAACCTGCTTAAAACCCCGCAGAAACTAACTTACAGCCCGGCGAAAGCAGGCGCAAAATTGTCGTCAATGGACCTGATGAAAAAGTTCTCCGTCACCGTCACCGTGTCAAAAGCTCGGCTTACCCGTCAGCCCGAAGAATCGCCGCACGAGGCCCGCTCAGTATCCATTATCAAGAACTGACCCCTTTATGACCCCTTTACCCTTTACTTTATAAACGCGAGCGCTTCACCCTCTCCGCCTCGGTCGGGGAGAGGGCCGGGGTGAGGTGTCGCTTTCCGACTCAAACTCGGTCTTTCCAATTTCCCCTGCCTCCTGCCTCCTCGCACCTGAGACCTCAAAACTTAAAACTCAAAACTTCATGAACGCCGAGCGCGGCAAATTCGCGGGACTGACCCCTTTATGACCACTTTACCTTTACTCCGTCAAAGTTGCTGCCGGATGAGGGACTTCCCAAGTGGGTTGAGAACCTCGAACGCCACCTTGCCTTCCCTACGGCTGATCCCGTATAATAATTTTTTCTGAAAACCATGCATGCCAGCCGTTCGCATTTCGATTCGCAGACCCTTCGCTCTGCCTTGCGGTTCACCCTGCTCTTGGCCTGTGCGCTCGCTTGGTCTGCCCGGGCGGCGGTCACGGTGGTGAGTTATTACCGCTTGGGTGAAGCCGACCCGGGCGCAGTGAATGGCGGGGTGATCACCACCGCTGTTGACAGCGCCGGAGCCAACCACCTGGCGGTGAGCGGCGCACCGGTGTGGACCAATGATGTTTCCGCGGCGGCGACCGCAAACACCGCCAGCTCGCTTTCCGCCAGCTTTGCGGGCTCTCAGTATGGCACCAACGCCGTGCTGACCACGGCCACCGACAACTTCGGCCTCGAAGCGTGGGTGAAGCCCGCGGGCACAAACGGCAATCATTGCATTGCGTTCAACGGCATAACGAGTGCGAATGGCTGGGGACTTTATCAGGTCGGCGACACCTTCCAGGCGCTGGTGGGCGGGGTGAGTGTTTTCGGTTCTGCTCCCGTCACGCTCAATGGCTGGACGCATGTCGCGCTGGTGCGCGCCAGTGGCCTGGCGACGTTCTATGTGAACGGGATTGTCTCCGGCACCAGCGGGGCCGCGCCCGCCGTGCCCTCGGGCCGGTTCGCCATTGCCACGGCGCCACAGTCTCCCGGCGTCGAAACCCTGAATGGTTGTTTGGATGAGGTGCGCGTTTTTACTTTTGCCCCGGGCCAGTTCACGATCGGCGACTTGCTGGTGTTCCAGACTCAATTCGCCCCCACCGTCGCTACGCTGGGGGCGAACGGCATTGCCGCCACAAGCGTTGTCCTGAATGGCACGGTCAATCCCAACGGGCTGGCGACCTACAGCTACTTTGAATACGGCACGTCCACCAACTACGACAGTTTCACCGCCACCAACCAGTTGACCGCCACGAACGCGGCGCTGGCCGTGAACCGCAGCCTCACTGGGCTGACGTTCGAGACGATCTATCATTACCGCCTGGTGGCCAGCAACAGCTTGGGCCGGAGCTACGGGGAAGATCGCTCCTTCAAAACCCAGCGTCTCCCGCAGACGAATGTCGTGGTGACCCTCGCCGATGATGGCCCCGGTTCATTGCGCGAGGCGATCCGCAACTCCGCCTCAGGCGATTGGATCCTACTCGCGACCAACGGCACCATCGTCCTCACGTCGGGTGAATTGCTCACCACCAACAGCCTGACGATCGTCGGTCCCGGCGCGACGAACCTGACGATCAGCGGCAACCTGACCTCCCGCCATTTCAACCTGGCGGAAGGCACGACCAGCCGCATCGCCGGGCTGCGGCTGGTTGCCGGGGACTTACCGTCCGTGTCATGTGCCGAAGCCGGTGCTGGTGGTGCCATTTTGAACGCGGGCACGCTGACTTTGACTGCCTGTGAAATCTCAGGCAATCGCGCCGCTGGAGGCGGATTTTGTAGCGGCACCAATTCTCCTGCCGGGAACGGAGGCGCTATTCGCAACCTGGGGACGCTGACGATGGTCGCTTGCACTTTAGCCGATAATTCCGCCGGGGCCGGGCGGGGCAGGAACTGCCACCCTGGCGGGCGAGGCGGTGATGGCGGAGCTATTCACAACTCTGGCATATTGGCGCTGGCAGGTTGCACCCTCGTGAACAATCAAGCGGGCACCGGTGGATTCAACTCTTGCCTATCGGGCACTAAAACAGGGGGTGGCGGCAGTGGCGGTCACGGTGGCGCGATTTTCAACGAAGGCTCGCTCACCATGTCAAATTGCACTCTGTTCGGCAATCAAGCTGGCCTTGGCAGTCAAGGTGACTTCGTTCTGTCGTCCCAGTGCGACAACTTTCCTGATTCGGCGCCTGGCAGTGGTGGGCACGGCGGGGGAATCTACAATTCGGGCAGCCTTGCCCTGACCTCTTGCACCATTGCTGGCAACGTCCCTGGCGGAGCCGTTCTGAAGAACGGACAGAGTGGCGCGGCCGGGAGCGGCGGCGGACTCTACTCGGTTGGCACCGCTTCCTTGCGGAACACAATCATCGCCGGGAATACCTTGATCTCCCGAGTGGGTGTCTGCACCGACATGGTCAATGCCTTCGGCCCTGACATCGCGGGCACAGTGATTTCGCAAGGCCATAATCTGATCGGCACGGTGGACGGCAGCGGCGGACTGACCAATGTCATCAACGCCGACCTCGTCGGGAGCAGCCTCGCATTGCTCGATCCGTTGCTCGGTGCATTGCAGGACAATGGCGGGCCGACATTCACCCGGGCGCTGTTGCCCAACAGCCCGGCAATTGGAACAGGCGACGACGCCCTCACTGGAACCGATCAACGCGGCTTTCCCCGTCTTCATGCGGCCCACGTGGACATCGGCGCTTATGAGTCCCCATTTCCGCCCGACCCGTCGCAATTGCAGGCCGCCTCGCAACTCGGCAACGGCAATGTGCAGTTCACGTTCACCAACTGGCCCGCCATCTTCTTCACCGTGCTTGCCTCGACCAATGTGGCGCTGCCACTGGCCAACTGGACGGTGCTGGGATCTGCCACCGAAACCCCGCCCGGCCAATATCAATTCACCGACACCAACGCACCGACTCTGCAACAGCGTTACTACCGCGTAAGTTGGCCGTGAGCAGCAAAGGGGTCAGTCCCGCGAATTTGCCATTCACCGGTGGCATGAGGCAATTGGGCAACTTGCTGCGGTCGTCCGTTCAGTTCTGCCGCGCCGGGTTGAATCCAATCGCCGCGATAACAATCCTGCTGCAACCCGCTTTGGGGTTGGAATCGGTTGGTTGCTCCGCCCAGTCGTGCGCGTTCTCCCTCACCCTGGCCCGAAAGGGGTCAGTTCTTGATATGGACATATTGAAGGGGCAGCGGCCATTCTCCCGGCATGGCGCGCAAGTTGAGAGTCGAGTATCCCGGCGCGATTTATCACGTCATGAATCGCGGCGACCGGCGCGAACCGATCTTCTAGGACGATGCGGACCGGCAGCGTTTCGTCGAGACGCTGGGCGAAGCGTGCGCGAAGACCGGCTGGCAGGTTCCTCACGTCGGCTGATACGGTTTGCTTCCGAATAGCCCATCAATTTTCTTGCGCACGCTTTCATCCATCTTGATCAGCGGCGGCCAGGCGCGTTTGAAACCTTCGCCGGGGAGTTTTTTCGTCGCGTCGATGCCGAGCTTGCTGCCGACGGCGATTTCGCTGGTGGCGTGGTCGAGCACGTCGGCTGGCCCTTTTGTGAAAATGGAATCGCGTTGCGGGTCGGTGTTGGCGGTGAGATGGAACAGCACTTCGCTGGTGTTGTGCACGTTCACGTCGGCGTCCACGATGACCATGTATTTGGTGAACATCATCTGCCCCATGCCCCAGAGGCCGTGCATGATCTTGTAAGCCTGCATCGGGTAGGTCTTGCGGATGCTCACGAAGACGAGGTTGTGGAAGACGCCTTCCGCCGGCAGCGCGATGTCCACGATCTCGGGGAAATTCATCTTGAAGATGGGCAGGAAGAGTTTCACGGACGCGCCGCCGATGTAGAAGTCTTCCATCGGCGGGATGCCGACGATGGTGGCGGGATAAACGGCGTCTTTGCGGTGCGTGATGGCGGTGACGTGGAAGACGGGATACGGCTCGGGCAAGGTGTAATAGCCGGTGTGGTCGCCGAACGGGCCTTCGTCGCGCAATGGCTCGGTCGGGTCAACGTAGCCTTCAATGACGAAGTCGGCGTTGGCGGGGACTTCGAGGTCGTTGGTCTCGCACTTGACGAGTTCGACAGATTTTTTGCGGAGATAACCGGCGAGGAGAAATTCATCGAGGCCGTCGGGCAACGGCGCGGTGGCGGCGAAGGTGAACACGGGGTCGCCGCCGAGAAAAATCGCGACGGGCATCCGCGTGCCGGTTTCGTAGTAACGGCGGCCGTGGCGTGCGCCGACTTTCTGGAGTTGCCAGTGCATACCGGTGGTGCGGTCGTCGTAAATCTGGATGCGATACATGCCGACGTTGCGCTCGCCGGTGTCGGGGTCTTTGGTGACGACACAAGGGAGCGTGATGAAGCGCCCGCCGTCGAGCGCCAGCGTTTTTGGATGGGGAGGTTGAGGAGGGATGCGGGATTGCCCTCACCCCGGCCCTCTCCCACTCCGCTATGCTCCGCGGGAGAGGGAGAAACGTTCGCCGCGTTGGACGAATTCGGAGCGTTGATGTTTGGCGCAGCGGGCCAAGGCTCGGTGCGAGTCGGGGGCGCGTCGAACTTCTTCACGACTTCCTTGCACGGGCCGTCTCTCACGAGTTTCGGTTTGGCGTGGCGCAAATCCATGGCTTGACCGAGCAGCTTCATGGTTTCCCGCAACGAAGTCGGCGGTTTGGCTTTCATCAGCGAGCCAAGTTCGGCGGCAGCTTCGTCCACGGAATTTGTGCCGAAGCTCAACGCCATTCGTTTGTGCGAACCCAGCGTGTTGATGGCGGCGGGAAACGGCGACACAACGCCGTTCACCGTCGGCTTCTCGATAAGCAGCGCCTTGCCGCCGCCGGGCGATTTCATCTCGCGGTCGGCGAGTTCGGTGATTTCCAGTTCGGTGGCGACGGGTTGCGCGATGCGTTTGAGTTCGCCGGCACGGTCGAGCGCTTCGAGGAACTGGCGGAAGGAATCAAAAGCCATGCGTCGAGGTTGGCTGCGCGAGGCCGCGGCGCAATGCGGCACGCGGGAAGCAAGCGGCGGATGCGAACAAAATTCCAAGCGATGCCGGCGCGCCGTCCCGATCTGTCGCACTGGCGCCAAGCTCACCGCGCCGCCAACAACACGTCCCCTGCCCCAAGGCTGGCGAGGAGTTGAAACACCGTTTCCGTTTGTCCCGGCAACACCAAATCCGGCGCGATTTCGGCGAGGGGTTGCAACACAAACTTCCGCTGCTGTGCGCGCGGGTGCGGCAGGATCAGCGCGGCGCTGCGGCGAACCTTGTCGGCCCACGCGAGCAGATCAAGATCGAGCGGGCGCGGTTCGTTCAGCGCCTGTTTCGGTGTGCGACCGAACTCCATTTCAAGCGAACGCAATTTTCCCAGCAGCGTCTCCGGCGTCTCGCCGCGACGCGGGGCGAGGCCGACGACGG
>JAYVSV010000088.1:0-2888 GCA_043775015.1 Verrucomicrobiota bacterium | reverse complement strand
CACAATTTCCAAAAGCCGGAGTAACCGCCGCCCATTTGTTGCTTGAGAACATGGAACAAAGCCCCGGCGCGCAGGGCGTGAACCGACCGCTGGTCCTTGTGGAATTGCTCCGCTGAAAGTTCTTCTTGCAGCAATGTCAAGACTTTTTCCAAACTAATGCGTTCACCAGGTGAACACATTTCGGGCAACAGGGCTTCCGGTTCGTCGGTCGGCAGGGGGATTATTTCGAGGTTGTTCATGGTATTTTTGTGATGTCCTTTTTTCCGTAAGTGTTTTGCCGCACCAGATCCGCGCACCGGGCGCAGACCGTGAACCAGCGCGCGCCGTTCCAGAAGCGGTGCGTCGCAGGCCGGTGGCAGTAATCGCGTTTGCCCGTAAAACCATCGCGCACCAGGTAATGGCATTCCGGCTTTTTCACTCCCTCTCCTTGTAAAGGAGAGGGCTGGGGAGAGGATTCCCCGCTCGCGAGGACGCTCGCCCCACCTGCAAAAATCGTTTCGCTCATATCGAAAGCTCCTGTTGACGCGGCTGGAATCCGGCGCGCAACTGGCGCAACGCCGCTTCCGCCAGCGAAATGCTCGCCAGCTGGTAACGATGGATGAACCGTCCACGTGCCCCGTCCGATTTACTTTTGCGTTCCGGCGTGTGTCGGTCCGTCTCCAGGACGCCGCAGCGAAACAGGGAGGAATAAACCGGCCCGATGCAGTTGGCGTCCACGTCGCGCAGCCCGGCGTAATTCACTTCATCGGGCCAGAGTCCGCCATGTTCCAGCGCCGCCGTGAGCAGCGCGATGGCGATACGGCAGCGCTGTTCGTTTTTAAAAACGCTTTGAAGATCCTTCACCCGTTCCAGACTCATCTCGCTTCCTCCGGGGGGCGCGCGGCTTCGGCCTTCAATTGGGGTTCGGTTTTCATTTTAAATTCTGTCGATACCGGCGGGCGTCCCGGTTGTTCTGAAGCTCGCGCCCGTGCAATTCCAGCAGCTCCGGCGTGAGTGATTCCATCGTCTCAATGTCATGGTTGCGCATCGCTTGCGAATAGCGTTGCGTGGCGGACCCTTTGCGGTTGTGCAACCAGAGCTGCGTCGCAAAAAAAAGATTCACATGCTCCCGGTGTGTCATGATTTTTTATCCAGGTGGGGCGAGACTACCGGCGAGCCGTCCTGTTTCGGGTGGGGCGAGGCTACCGACGAGCTTTGGTCAGAACGGCTCGCTGGGACGCTCGCCCCACCCTTTGACTGATCCATCCTGTTCATCCTGTCTGAATTCAGTTGCTCATCGATCTGCCGGTATCCCGCTTTCTCCCGCGCCCGCCGCGATGATTTGAAATACGCGAAGTTGCTCATCAGGTAGCCTCCGGGCTTTCGCCAAAACCCCGCTCGAACGGGGACAGTTTCGGATTGCGCTTCTTGCCCACCCACTTGGGATACATCCAGCTTTCGATGTCGAGACAGCGCTGGCACGTCGGCAGGTTGCAGTGCAATTTCACCGCCAGATTTCCGCACGGACAAAACCGGTTCTTCCAGTGAAATCCTTTCGGCGTCGCAGGCAATAAAAATTTTCCGGCAGGCGGTTTCATTCGTCGTCGTCCTCCATGATGGCGCGCTTTTTCAGAAACCATTGCGCGCTCAGGCGCAGGATCGAGCGCGGTTCCCGTGGCTGATATTTTTTCTGGATGAACGGCAACGCCCGCGACCCGTTCCGCAACAACAGATCGAACTGGTCCGGCGTGATGTTCCACGCCTTGTGCAGCTCCGGGCTTTTAAAGACCTGCTTGGGGGGCAGCGCCGCATTGATGGCGTCGTCCCAGGTGAGAATCTTTGATGGCGGCAGCTTTTCGCCCGTCAGCGCCTCTTTCTGGCGCAACACTGATTCCGTCAAAACAAAAATAAACCGCCGCTTGCCGACCCCGAGATTGAAACACCATGGGAATTGACAATCAATGCGCCACGATTTCAAAGCGAAATCAGTTACGTAAGGAAAATGCGACCGCACGGAGGGCCACGCCATCAAGAGCGAATGTTTGCGCGGATCGTTGGCGATCAGCGGCATCTGCTTTGGTCTGGGCGCGGTCACGATCATGAAAGGAAACGGTAGGCCGACTGGTGGGGCGAGCGTCCTCGCGAGCCGTTGGTTCGGTGGTGGGTCGAGCGTTGTAGCGTTGTCGCTGTGCGCCAATCAGATCGAGCCACAGGCTCGACGCTACAACGGCGGCTCGCGGGGACGCTCGCCCCACCGCCCTTCCGATTCGCGCCTCGGATCTCCCTCGCCGCACCGACCAGCGCGGCGAACATGACGATGGAAAATAAAAGAATGACGTAGATCATAAAAGTTTGTGCCGTTTCAAAACCGCTTCCACGGCGGAGCGAAGCGTTTCTAAATTTTCTTTATCGGCCTGGGCCACGGCATGGGCCAGCACCAGCACGAACCCTCCATCCGCGCCCAGGCGCATGATGATTTTTTGGCAGGCACTCAACAGGGGATCGATTTCAGTTTTCATTAATCATCTCCATTGCAGCGCTCTTCATCGAGCGCGTTGTCGTGCCAGCCGCGACATTTCTTGCAACGGAAACAACCGGCCATACAGAGCAGCACCAGCGCCGCCGTGCCGAGGCAGGTCATCACGATCAGTGCGGCGGCAAGGAGGAATTCAAAAAATACGTTCATGCGAACCTCGCGTTGTAGGCAATGCGGACGCGGTCATCCAATTGCGCGATTTCGTTGAGGGTGAGTTCCCCGACCGGTTTACCAAGCCGCTCGACTTCTTCCGCGAACATGCAGAAGGCGGGACCGTTGATTTCCAGCAGCGAGGCGGGCGGACGCAACGCGACAATCAGTTGTCCGATCAACGCCGTCTGTGATTTTGTTTCAGTCATACTTTTGCTTTCTG
>JAYVSV010000087.1:0-49779 GCA_043775015.1 Verrucomicrobiota bacterium | reverse complement strand
GATAAAGCGGTGAGAATGGAAACTTCCGGTGGTAGAGGCAGGCGCACCGTTTGGTGGGAGACATCTTGAAACCGTTACTGCCTGCTGATCCGTGTTTATCCGTGGTTAAAAGAAATCCCAACTGCATGGATTCGGCTAAGACGTGGTTCAACTTCCTATTCGGCTCGTTAACCGGAAATAGTTCCCACGGCGCTTTTCGTATCGACCGCGTACGACGAAAATAGACAACTCGTCCAAGTTTGGCTACGCTGCACAAATTGATGGATAAAAAAAGCATTGCCACAGACCTAGCCGCAAATTCGTTGGCTGAAATTCAAGGGAGCAAGCTTTTCAACGCCGACCTCGCGCCGGTTCCGCAAGCCAATCGCACCTGGACCAAGTGGAGCATCGCCGCGCTTTGGGTCGGCATGGCGATTTGCATCACGACCTACACGCTGGCCAGCGGTTTGATTTCGCAAGGGATGAATTGGAGTGAAGCCATCCTTACAATTTTTCTCGGCAACGTGATCGTGCTGATTCCGATGACACTCAACGCGCATCCGGGAACCAAGTTCGGCATCCCCTTTCCCGTTTTGTTGCGATCCTCGTTCGGCACGCTCGGTTCAAATATTCCGGCGCTGATGCGCGCGCTCGTGGCGTGCGGATGGTTCGGAATTCAAACGTGGATTGGCGGCGCGTCCATTTACGCAATGTCGTCGATCATGTTTGGATTTGATCCAGCAAAAAAAATAAACCTGCCGATCGTTGGAATTTCCTCCGGCGAACTGCTTTGCTTCGCGATTTTTTGGGCCATCAACATTTTCATCATCGTCAAAGGAATGAACTCCATCAAATGGCTCGAAATTTTGTCCGCGCCATTCTTGTTGCTCACCGGATTGGGAATGTTGATTTGGGCCTACTACGCCGCGAAAGGTTGGGGACCCATTTTCAATCAGCCATCAAAACTAAAAACGAGCGCGGAATTTTGGCCGGTCTTCGCGGCTGGACTCACGGCGATGGTCGGATATTGGGCGACGCTTTCATTGAACATCCCGGACTTCTCACGTTTTGCAAAATCGCAGCGCGACCAAATCATCGGACAAGCGCTCGGCCTGCCGCTCACGATGACATTTTACTCGTTCATCGGAGTCGCCGTGACGAGCGCCACGATTGTGGTCTTTGGAATTCCGATCTGGGATCCCGTCCAACTCATGGCAAAATTCAACAGCCCGATTTTATCTTTCCTCGCGCTCATTACACTCGCAGTCGCCACGCTTTCAACCAACATCGCGGCCAATGTCGTTTCGCCGGCAAACGATTTTTCCAATCTTGCTCCGCGCTTTATCAGTTTCAAAACCGGCGGCCTGATTACCGGCGTGATCGGCGTGTTGATGTTTCCGTGGAAGCTTTACGCCAATCCAAGTGGATACATTTTCACCTGGCTCATCGGTTACAGCGCGCTGCTCGGCCCCATCGCAGGAATCATGATCGCGGATTATTTTGTTTACCGTAAACAGCGGTTGAACGTCGTCGAGTTGTATAAAGAAAAGGGCGAATACAGTTATAGCAGCGGATTTAGTTTGGTGGGTATCTTCACCTTGATCCTGTCGGTTCTCCCAAACCTTCCGGGATTTCTGGTTACGATAAACGTCTGCCCAAAGGAAAGTGTCGCGCCAATCTTTCTCAGCATTTACAACTATGCATGGTTCGTCGGATTTGCTTTTGCATTTGTGGTTTATCTCGTTGCCAGAAAAATGTTTCCTGAAACAAAACATCGGGCGAACTGAAATTATTTAATTCGAAACAATTTATGAAAAAACCCACCCTGCCCGCGTTCAACCATCAACCGCGCCCTTACACCGGCCCAACTGCCGAGGAAGTATTGAAGCTGCGCAAAGAATATTTGAACCCGGGAATTTTCCTCTACTACAAAAGCCCGATCATGTTCGTCGAAGGCAAAGGGCAATATATTTTCGACGACAAAGGCAAGCGTTACCTCGATGGCCTGGGTGGAATCGTCACGATCAGTGTCGGCCATTGCCATCCGCACGTCCTCGCTGCGGCGCAAAAGCAAAATGAAATTCTTCAGCATTCCACGACCATTTATTTGCATCCGAACATCACGCAATTTGCCGAGAAACTTGCGTCGAAAATGCCGGGAGATTTGAAAGTTTGTTACTTCTGCAATTCCGGTTCCGAGGCGAACGACCTCGCCTTGCTCATGGCGCGCGCCTCCACCGGCAACTTCGACATGATCGCTCTGCGCAACGCGTATCACGGCGGGAACTCTTCCGGCATGGGGCTGACCGCGCACAGCACCTGGAAATATAATGTGCCGCACAGCTTCGGTGTGCATCACGCCATCGCGCCTTATCCCTATCGCGGGCCTTACGGCTACGAAGACGCGGACGCTGGGAAAAAATATGCCGACGACGTGAAAAGTCTCATCGACTACGCGACGCCCGGAAAGGTCGCCGGGTTCATCGCTGAATCCATTCAAGGCGTCGGAGGTTTCGTGGAATTTCCGGAAGGCTATCTCAAGCACACCTACGAACACGTCCGCGCGGCGGGTGGCGTTTGCATCGCGGACGAAGTGCAAACCGGCTTTGGACGAACCGGCACTCATTTCTGGGGATTCGAAACGCAAGGCGTCATTCCCGACATCGTCACGATGGCCAAAGGCATTGGCAACGGCGCGCCGCTCGCCGCCGTTGTCACCACTCCGAAGATTGCGCAGTCGCTCGTCGGCAAAGTTCATTTCAATACGTTCGGCGGTAATCCCGTGGTCAGCGCGATTGGCAAAGCCGTGCTGGAAGTGATCGAGAACGAAAAGCTTCAGGAAAATTCGCTGAAGATGGGCGCGCGCATTCGCGATGGTCTCGAAAAGTTGAAGGCGAAATACCCGATCATCGGCGACGTCCGCGGCAAAGGTCTGATGCTCGGAGTTGAAATGGTGAAGGATCGCAAGACCAAAGAACCGGCAAAAGCCGAGTGCGCTCAAGTGCTCGAAAATGCCCGTGAAATGGGTTTGCTCATCGGCAAAGGCGGCTTATGGGGACAAACCATACGTTTCGCGCCGCCGATGTGCATCAATCAAGCGGACGCCGATTTTATCATCGAAGTTTTCGACGCGGCGTTTGCGGCGTTGTAAGGCAAAGCGTTCCAGGATTTGTTTTCTGATTCGGAGAGCATTACCAAAAGGCAAGATGGAGGTAGTTTAAAGAACTGCGGAAAAGTCATTTTCTTCCCTGATGCAATTCAACCGACTGCGTGAACACAAATATCTCGTTTGAACATTGGAGTTTTAACCCCGAACTCCGAAGTTGGAAATATGTGGGACGAAGAAATCCGGGGAGCGCACGCCGCTGGCGAGCGATTTTCGGTGGCCCACCGAAAATTTCATCTCACAAACTTTTTGCCGCCAGTAATCCCGGACGGAAGTGTGGAGCGAAGCTTGGGCGAGCCGCCCAAGCCAGCACGCGGGCCGCGTGCGCTACCCAACTTCGGAGTTCGGGTTAACCCGACGGCGGCGGCTTTTTACCCGTTTCTTTGAATGACTCAGTCGTCCTGAATACCAGAGCATTTGCTCAACTTGAGCGTGGTAAATCACTGAAAATATATTTGAAAACATATTGACCCAATGCGTGGAGCAGCTCAGTGTTAAGTCAGTTCCATGACCAAAACCCAATACAGAAATCTGCAATTCGCTTTGTGACATCGTGGTTGCTTCTGTTGCAAACAAACCCAAATACAAATGAAAAAAATCAACTTCCGTTTTACGCTGGCCATTGTGTCAGCACTATCGCTGTTGGCTCCTCAACTGGGCCGAGCCGATTATCAATCCTCCGTCCTCGCGGACGGGCCGACAGCTTATTTACGTCTCAACGATCCCACGCAAACCATCACCAACAAAAATCTCGGCAGTTTAGGCGCGGCTGGTAACGCCACCAATGACACTCTCAGCTATAAGCAAGCGGGTGTTTACGGTTTTGATCCTACCGGAATTGTTCACCCAATTCCCGGCGCGATCGTCGGCGATGGAAATCGTGCTGAGTTTTTCGATTACACCACCAGAACGATCATTCCTTTCAACGCGGCGATAAACACTCCTAACACGCAACCCTTTACGGTTGAAGCATGGTTTTATCCCTCATCTGACCAGAACAACACCGGAATGGCACCGATCAACAATCGTTACACGGTTGGATCGAACCGCCAGGGCTGGACCTACTTTCAGCGCAAGGTCAGTACAAATTCCACTGGCGGCGATACGGTCGGTTGGAACTTCAAACTCTACACAGGTAATGGCGGCAGCAGTGTTGATTGCAATGCCGTCGTTCCTTTCGAAGTTGGCAAGTGGCTGCATGTGGTCAGCGTCTATAACCCGACTGATGCCAGTAATGTAACCGTTAAGACCTACATCAATGGCGTCGAAGGTGGTTCTTATACCTCGCCCGGCACGGCTCAGGTCTATCAGCCTTGCACGGGCGACCATGACACCGCCACCGAATCGCCGGCAGGTCAGCCTGGAATGTCCATTGGATGTTACAATAACTGCAACACCAGCTTAAACCCTTACTTCGGCGGGGTGGACGAATTTGCCTGGTACTCTAATGCCCTCAGCCCGGCGCAGATTCTCGCCCACTACCAGAACGGGACTAATGCCAGCCGTGCCACACCTTACGATGTGCTGGTTAAGTCCCACAACCCGGTGGTTTACTTGCGGCTCGATGAAATTGCCCCCGGTGGAGATGTCGCTGTCAATATGGGCGATTTGCGGTCGGCAGGTATCGGAAGCCACACCAGTGAAGTAAGGCATACTGCCACTGGCGCTTTAGCCGGCAGAACCAGCTCTGGGGCGGTTGCGTATCACCAGCGCAACGGAAGATCCACCACCACGATTCCGTTCCTTTCGGAAAACAATCCGGATGCCAGCTTTCCATTCACTGCGGAGACATGGGTGAGGCCTATGAGCGATCGTCAGAATCCAGGCGCGGCGGTGATGAACAATCGTTTACCCGCTGGCAACCGGACCGGCTGGGTTATTTTCCAACGCGCTCCCAATACAAATTACACAGGGGTTAGCGGCTACTCCGGTGTGGGCTGGAATTTCCGGATGTATTCCGGTTCCGGTGGCGGCGGCCAGGATGTCACGACTGGTACAGATTATACTGTGGGCCAGTGGCAACATTTGGTGGTTACTTGGGAACCGCAAACCGATATCAGCCCGGCCTTGAATGGTGCGGTAGCGTGGCAGGGAATTTTGACCGCCTATATCAATGGCGTGCCGGTGGCCACAAACACAGCGGCCAAATACAGTGCAAATACAGATCCAACCGAAACTGCGGTCACTCCTGCAGATCTCGCCGTTGGGGGCTACAACGCCGCCTCGACCCTTGGCGACAACCCGTTTGAAGGGGACGTCGGTGAAGTCGCATTTTACAACAGCTACGTTCTGACACCCGGCCAAATCCTCGCACATTACCAGAACGGCACCAACTCCAATCCTACTACGAATTACGAGACGCTGGTGTTGACAGCCGGGTTTGGGGCGACTGGCACTCCCCAGGCTCAAAGAGCGAGCCTTCCGAAAACCTATCTTCGCCTAAATGATTCCGCCCGTTACCCTGCGGCTAATATCGGCACCGTTGGCTATCTGGCCGATGGCAACCTGGTTCTCACCAGCAACTCGGTGGCTGGTCCCACGTCTCCGACGTATGCTGGCTTCGATGCGGCCAACAAGGCCATGCCATTGGATGGCTTGAAACAGTGGGCCAGCATGAATAACCCCTCGGGCTTGAACATCACCGGGCAGATCACATTGGAAGCTTGGGTCAAGCCCGACGCCGCTCAATTGAGTGATCCGGCGCTCATCCTTTCGCACGGTGAACCCACCTACACTTCCTACCTGGCTGGCCCGCCGCCCACAATCTACGGAGCACCGACCAATGGCAACTCGGTCTTTCTGAAAATTGAAGGCCCTGGACCGTATTATTACACGGTGGGATCCTCCAAGTTCACCAATACCATCGGCACCGCTTATTTCCTTGCCTCGGCTCCAGCTCCTGCCGGTGACTTCACCGGCGTTTGGGTTCACCTGGTTGGCACTTATGACGGCGCCAACTGGCGGCTTTATCGCAACGGTGTCCAGATCGCCGTTTCTGCTGCCGCTTCGGGCGCACTACCAGTCGATAATGGTGATTGGGCCATTGGTTCAACCGGTAATGGATGGGCTAAAAACTACGCCGGCGCGGTGGACGAAGTCGCCATCTACAACACAGCGTTGTCAGCAAGCAAAGTTGCGAGCCATTATTTGACGGGCGCGGCTGGGACATCAGTCCTTACCATCAGCAAATCGGGCGGCAACGTGACCGTCAATTGGCCTGCAGGCAGCACATTGCAAGCATCCACGCTGGTCACTGGCACATACACTAATCTGGCCGTGCCACCTGCTTCGAGCCTCACCGTACCCGCAAGCGGCGCGACGAAGTTTTACCGCTGGTCGCTGCCGTAACGTAGAATCATGGAAAGCGTAAAACGCTTTCCGAATCAAAACCATCAAGGCCGGGAATTTTTTCCCGGCCTTTCTTTTTTGATCCGTAAAACTCACGGATTGGTTTCGGTTATCTTTGGCAAAAATCTTCGACAAACTCATTCACCGCCGTTGATTCGAACCGAGCCGGATCGTTGCAGGCGTCCAGAATTTTTTCCGTCTGTTGCTTCGAGAAATGTGTTTCCAAATTGGCTTTGAACTTTTTCAGCAGCAGCGGAATTCCATCCGCGCGGCGGCGGCGGTGGCCGATGGGATATTCCACTTCGACTTTTTCCGTCGAGGTGCCGTCCTTGAAGAAAACTTGAAGCGAGTTGGCGATGGAGCGTTTGTCCGGTTCCAAATATTCCCGGCTGTAGCGCGAGTCTTCCTGCACGACCATTTTCGCGCGCAACGCATCGACGCGCAAATCGCTTGCCGTCGCATTTTCGTAATGGTCCGCCGTCAATTCGCCGAACAACAAACCGATGGCAATCATGTATTGCAAACAATGATCGCGATCAGCGGGATTATGCAGAGGGCCGGATTTGTCGATGATGCGAATGGCCGACTCATGGGTGTGAATCAAAATTCGCTCAATGTCGTTCAGCCGATCTTTAACCAACGGATGCAGCTTGAAGGCGGCTTCAACGGCGGTCTGCGCGTGGAACTCGGCTGGAAAGGCAATTTTGAATAGCACTTGTTCCATCACGTACGAACCGAGCGGACGGGAAAGTTTTATCGGTTGGCCGCGAAAGAGAACATCTTGAAAACCCCAGCCTTTGGCGCTTAGCGCGGACGGGTAACCCATTTCACCTTTCAACGCCATGAACGCATGTTGCACCGCGCGGCTCGTGGCGTCGCCGGCGGCCCACGATTTTCGCGAACCGGTATTCGGCGCGTGACGATAAGTTCGCAAAGCGCCGCCGTCAAGCCACGCGTTGGAAACGGCGTTGATAATTTGGTCGCGATTGCCGCCGAGCAAATGAGTGACGACGGCGGTCGAAGCAATTCGCACGAGAATGACGTGATCCAGTCCGACGCGGTTGAAACTATTTTGAATCGCGAGCACTCCTTGAATTTCGTGCGCCTTGATCATCGCTGTTAAAACATCGCGAACGGTCAGTGATGGTTTTCCTTCCGCGAGATTTTTGCGGCTCAGAAAATCGGCGACCGCCAGAATTCCGCCAAGGTTGTCCGAGGGATGTCCCCACTCCGCCGCCAGCCAGGTGTCGTTGAAATCGAGCCAGCGAATGATGCAACCGATGTTGAACGCGCCGGAAACAGGGTCCAACTCAAACGCCGTTCCAGGAACACGAGAGCCATTCGGAACAACGGTGCCGGGAACCATTGGTCCGAGAAGTTTGGTGCATGCGGGATAATTGAGCGCAAGAATTCCACAACCCAACGTGTCCAGCAAACAATAGCGGGCGGTGTCGTAAGCTTCATCGCTCGCGATTTTGTAATCGCAAACGTAATCGGCGATTTGCACGAGCAACACGTCGGGTTGTGGTCGTCCGTTTAGTGAGATCGATGAACTCATGATATTGATTAAAATTGTTGGATGCAGATTGTGGACGAAACTGGATTCTGAAGAAATAAGGAATTATTTCTTCCGGGTTGTGCGCTCTTGCAACCACACCACATCAGCATTGTTCGGGGAAGAAAACACGTCGTTGACTAAATTGTTCCAGTCCAAATTGGGCGTGGTGCGTTTATCTCGCCAGCGATGGATTTCAGAATGTCCATCCGCAAAAGAAAATCCGTTCGCAAGATGATGATAGTAACCAGGCAAATCAAAAAATTCGCAGGTCTCCGGTTGATCAGGCCAGCCTCGCATGCTCGTGGCGAAGTTTCCCATATCAATGCTGTCTTCGCGCATGTCGAGAAAGACAAAAATTTTGGATGCATTCGCAGCGCTCAGTTCGGATTGTTTCATGAAAATTTTGTAATCGGTGAAGATCGGGCCTAAGACTCTGTCCCAACCTCCGTAAGTGCCGCCCCAGCCACCGAGAAAAACATTCATCGACATGCTGCGAACGCGCGATTTGGCGACACCAGCGACGGTCACGAATGACCGGTCGGCAGGGCATTTCCAAATGGATAAACTTTTGCCACAATACGGCCACATCGGACTCTTGGTGATGTTCTCGTTCGGATCCCAATTGGAACGATTCGCCGGGCGAAAATCCAATGTGCCCGTCACCCATGAAGCCTCGTAAGTTTCCGGGTTGATCGGATCTTCGCTGGCGTAAAGAAGGCGATCACGGTTGTCGTCGGAATACATGCGCCAGGCCAGGCACAATTGTCGATGGTTGTTCAAACATTGGATTCCCTGCGCCTTCGCTTTGCCTTTGTTCAGTACCGGCAAAAGCAGCGAAGCGAGAATGCCGATGATCGCAATGACGACGAGAAGTTCGATCAGCGTGAACCCATTCGCAGGACGGAAACTGATTTCAGAATGGGACTGCCAGGATTTCATGATCGCTCATGGATTGGTATGAAAGGCGTTGGCTCGGGTCCGATGTAATCCGCCGTCGGGCGAATCAGCCGATTGTTTCCACGTTGCTCCATGATGTGCGCCGACCAACCCGAGGTGCGCGCAATCACGAAAATCGGCGTGAACAGCTCGGTGGGAATTCCACAAAAACGATACGCCGCAGCGCTGTAAAAATCGAGATTCGGGAAAAGGTTTTTCTCCCGCCACATCACCGCTTCGATGCGCTCGGAGATCGGGTAAATTGTTTTATCGCCCGAAGCCGCAGCCAGTTTTTTGGCGAGACTCTTGATCACCGGAGAACGGGGATCGGAAGTTTTGTAAACGCGATGGCCGAAGCCCATGACGAGGCGTTTCTCGGTGAGCATTTTCATCAAACCAGCTTCGGCTTCGTCAGGTGTTTTAAATTTCTCGATCAATTCCATCGCCGCCTCGTTGGCGCCGCCATGCAGATTTCCGCGCAGGGCGCCGATGCCAGAAGTGATCGCGGAATAAAAATCCGCCAGCGTTGAAGCAGTGATGCGCGCCGCAAAAGTGGATGCGTTGAATTCATGTTCCGCGTAGAGAATGAGCGAGGAATCCATCGCACGATTTTGCAGGTCACCAGCCGGTTTGCCGTGGAGCAAATGAAGAAAATGCGCCGCGATATTTGGATCATCGGTCTGCGTTTCAATGCGCTTGCCGCCGTTGGCGAAATGAAACCAGTAAAGCAAGATGGATGGGAAAATCGCCAGCAGCCGATCCGCAATTTGAAACTGATTTCGACTGGCGTTCTCCGGCTCAAGGCACCCGAGCGCAGAACAACCAGTCCTCAAAACGTCCATCGGATGCGCATCCCCCGGCAATTGTTCCAGGACCAGCTTCAGCGCGGATGGAAGTGCGCGAAGGGAAGCCAGGTTTTTGCGATAGGTATTCAGTTCGATCACCGCAGGCAACCTTCCATAAATCAACAAATATGCCACCTCCTCGAAGGTGGATTTTTCGGCGAGTTCTTCAATCGTGTAGCCGCGATACGTCAACCCCACCCCTTCTTTGCCGACCGTGCAAATGGCCGTTTCTCCTGCGACCACTCCTGCAAGACCGCCCGTTTTTTTATTTGCACTCATCTATTTTCCTCTTTGATGTGCGCGCCCGCTCGACGTTTTTTTAAATTCCGCATCGAACTTCTTTTCGCACGCTTCGTAATTCAACACCTCATACAGTTCTGCGCGGGTTTGCATCAGTGGTAACACTTCCTTTTGCGTGCCTTGTTCGCGAATCGTTTGATAAACTTTCAGCGCCGCCGCGCTCATCGCACGAAATGCCGACAACGGGTAAAGCGCCAGCGTCACTTTCGCGGCAGCCAATTCGCTGGTGGTGTAAAGCGGCGTCTTGCCAAACTCCGTGATGTTCGCGAGCACCGGAATTTTCACCGCCTCAGCGAACTGTTTGTACTGATCGAGACCCGTTAACGCCTCGGCGAAAATCATATCCGCTCCGGCATGCCGATAAGCGCATGCACGCCGAATCCCTGCGTCGATCCCCTCGCCTGCGACAGCATCGGTTCGCGCCATGATGACAAACGCTGGATCTGTTTTGCCGGCAACCGCCGATTTGATTCGCCCCACCATTTCATTTTGTGTGACCAATTGTTTGTTGGGCCGATGTCCGCAGCGCTTGGCTTCAACCTGATCTTCAATGTGAATTCCAGCAGCACCGACTTTGATCATTTCGCGAACGGTCCGTTTTGGATTTCCCCAGGCGGTGTCAGCATCGACTAATAAAGGCAACGTCGTAACCGCAGTAATCCGGCTCACATCTTCGAGCACATTTTCGAGCGTGGTCACCCCGAGATCCGGAAATCCGTAAGAGGCGTTCGCCACTCCTGCGCCCGAAAGATAAATGGCGCGAAACCCGGCCTTCTCCGCCAGCAACGCAGAATAGGCATTGATCGAGCCGGCGAGTTGCAGCGGTTTTTCGCGACGAAGAGCGTTGCGAAAACGCTGACCCGGCGAGAGTTGTTTGTTAAAAGATGACGCCTTATTTTTCACACTAGATGACTCTCGTTTGCTTATCAGCTGATCATGCGATTGCGACCCGGATAGCTCAAGCTAGAAAAGCACGGCTAAGTTCGATTAGACATCGCGGCGATTCCAGTTAAGGTTGAGTCACTCACTATGAAAACGATCATCACGCTGTTTGTTCTCATCGCGGTTTTTTCGATACACGGCAACGCCCACGCGCAAGCTCGCAAGTTGACCCAACGAATCGTCAATCCAGATAACACCTTGCGCACCCCGAACGCGCCCTCTGCTCCGGCTCCCGCGCCGCCGCCGAGACCCGCTGCGGTTGCCCCGACTGTTGCGCCTGCGGCCATTCTAACCAATGCCGTCCCCGAAAAAACCAAGGAGCAAAAAGATGAGATTCTTCGCAAGACGATTGAGTTCCAAAAAAAGAAAGCGGAGGAGGGCGCACCCACGGCGCAATATGATTTAGGCATGAGATATTTATCCGGCGATGGCGTGGAGAAGGATTTAGATCTCGCCAAAAAATGGCTCAATGCATCGGCCACCAACGGAAACAGCCAAGCCGTGAAGAAGTTGGAAACGTTGAACAAGCAATAGCCTGTTCACCGTCATTTTGTTTTTGCTCATTCCGAGACATCCATGAGTCATCTTGTATTTGAAGCGGTGGCCGAAGCCGCCCGCCAAAATGAAAACGTTTCACTGGGAATCATCACCGCCGTCAAAGGTTCGAGTCCGCAAAAGCTGGGAGCCAAAGCGTTGTTTTATCCGGACGGCAGAATCAAAGGAACCCTCGGCGGCGGCTGTCTCGAAGCGGAAATTCAACAACGCGCCATTCACTCTCTCCAAACCGGTGCGTCTTCCACATTCGATTTGTTGCTCGATCACGATTTCGGCTGGGACGATGGATTGATCTGCGGCGGAAAAGTTTTTGGAGTGATTCTGCCCAATGCTCAAGATGCCGGAGAAAATTTCTGGAGAAAATTGGCGGCGCGCAAAACAACTTTCCATTGGGGCGTCAAAGAGAATTTTTCCATCGCGCTTTTCGACGAGGCGATTGAGCAATTCAACGATTCAAAACCAGCTCGCTGGCTTTATCACGAAATCATTACTCCACCGTGCTCGCTCTGGATCGCGGGCGCAGGGCACATTTCCCAAGCCGTCGCTCCGCTCGCGCTGCAACTCGATTTCGCCGTTTCTGTTTTCGACGACCGACCGGCGCTCGCGAACCGGCAATTTTTCCCAGAGGCCGTTCGGATTTTTGCGAACGATTGGACGGAACTTTTGTCCACGCCGTTTCCCGAGACGCCGACCTTCGGATTGATCGTCACGCGCGGCCATCGTCATGATGCGCTGGTCTTGAAAGAGTGGATCGAAAAAAACTTTTGTTTCCTCGGCATGATCGGCAGCGCCCGGAAGGCGCGCATCATTCTCGATCACTTTCTCGCGGAGAAAATCGCAACGCCTGAACAACTCAGCCGCCTGTCGTGCCCCGTCGGCCTCAAAATAAAATCGCAAAGTGTGCCGGAGATTGCCGTCAGCATTCTTGCTCAATTGATCGAGAAGCGCGCGGAGTTAATTTGCCAGAATCATATCCCGTAACGCCACACCTCCGAAGAGTCATGGCAGCGGTGCCCTGGATTTGCGGATCATCCCGCAATGGGTTGGGCAGAGAAATGAGCGCATCTTGGCACCACCGTTTGGAGTTCCGCCCCGCCACTGCGGGGCGGTTGGCGTGCACCGGAACCGCCTGAAGGCGGAACTCCAAACAGAAATGCGCCCCAGAGGATTCGCCGATGTTTTTGCGGCTCGACAGCCTTTGGGTCGCGGAGTAGAAAAGTGTTTATGGTGTTTGTTCTTCGATCATTCATGGTTGTCTGGGGCGCGAGTCCCACAACCTGTGGCTCGACATCCCGCACGGCGGGACACAACACACGTTCTCCCCAGGAGACAGACTCCGCTTTGCCTTTCAACAAAAACCAGACTGACTAGGCGGCGTTCGCGTGCATGAAGCCAATCACCAAAGCAATCTTCTTCGGCATCGCCACTGAGGTCGGCGTCATGTTGTTCGCTGTGCTCACGGGCAGTTACGCCACGCCCGTCTTTACCAGTCCGTTATCGGAGTCGGGCTTCGATATTCCCGGCAGGCTTCTCCACTTTCCGGGCCACCAGCTTTTCTTCCTGCTGTTCGGCTTCCTTCACCGATTCGACGACTGGCACTTGAGTTGGTCGTCGCAGCTATTTTGGCTGTTCACTTTTCAGTCTGCGTTCTGGTCAGTCCTGTGGTTTACTTTCTTGCGCCTGAGACTTCGGAGACAGTGACATGAGACCCACCCACCTAACCTCCAAGACTAGCATTGACCGACTGAGCGGAGCGAAGGAGCGTCGATGCTAGTGCATCCTGTGAGTGAAATCCGATGAAACCCGTTTACTTTACCATCATTCTCGCATTCGCAGCGTTCACCATTATCGCACACGCTCAATCGAAGGCCGAAAGCGCCCCCGGTGCCCAAGCGGAGGATTGGGTTTACTTAGACAACGGTAAACTGCGGCTGGGCGTCATCCGTAGTTCGGGCGCAGCCATCGCTTTCCTCGCGCAGGCCGGTTCATCGCGTAACCTCCTCAATCACTTCGACAGAGGCCGGCTAGTTCAGCAGTCGTATTACGGCGACAGCGACGGCTCCAGCTGGAACAAGAGACCGTGGCGCTACAACCCTGTGCAGGGCGGCGATTACCGCAGCAAGAGTCCTCGGCTCCTTGAACTCCGCGCGGACTCAACCAGTCTTTACTCTAAGTCCGTTCCACTGCATTGGGCCGCAGGCACAGAGTTACCCGAGTGCGTGATGGAGCAGTGGGTCACCTTGGAGAGCAACATCGTCCACGCCCGATTCCAGATGTCCTATAGCGGCGGCACCACTCATTCTGCACGCCATCAGGAGATTCCCGCCATTTTTGTCGATGCGTCCCTCGCAACGCTTGTTACTTACACAGGCATTGCGCCTTGGACGGGTGCAGCGCTTACGCGCCGCAGTCCCGGCGCTGACAATGAATACATCAAAATCAGCGAGAACTGGGTGGCCTACGTTGATGCAAAAGACTTCGGCGTTGGCGCATATGTCCCGGTCGCCACCGACGCTACATGCTACCGATTCCTCGGCGGTTCTGGGTCGGACTGCTCATATGTCGCGCCGATCACAACCTTCGCTCTCAAGCCCGGACTCAAGTTCACCTATGACGCCTACTTCGCCATCGGTTCACTGAACCAAATCCGAGAGCACTTTGCATCTGTTCGAAACAAGCTAAATCCGAAATGACCGCAACTCCTAACAACACGCTGAAATGAAAAGCATGGCCAAGACAGAGTGTACCCGTTAGCGAAAGCAAAAAAAATGACTGCGTAGGACAACCGTTCGAACTTCGTGCGGCTTGTTTCCATGTTCAAGGGGTCGCTGGGTAGGCCGACCGGACACCGACTTCTTCCCGCACCCAGCGGCGGATTCAATTTGGTGAAACTTTGGCTCCGGCTTTTAGGCCAGCACCGCGACGGCTTTCAATTCCTTGATCGCCATGAAAACGGCTTCGCAAGTCGCGGGAGAAGTCAGTTGAACTGCTGAACTGCTTTCCCCGAACGCGGCCACGGCATCGCGAATCGCTTCACGCACGGAAATGGCGAGCATCAACGGCGGTTCGCCCACCGCCTTCGTTCCATGCACAACCGTTTTCTGTGCGGCGTTCTTAAGAAAGGTCACGTTGAAAATTTTTGGCGCGTCGCCGATGGCGGGAATTTTATAGGTGTCAGGCGAATGCGTGAGCAACTTACCTTTGTCATCCCATTTCAATTCCTCGCTCGTGAGCCAACCCATGCCTTGCACAAAACCGCCTTCGATCTGTCCGAGATTGATGGCCTCGTTCAATGAATCGCCCACGTCCTGGAGAATATCGGTGCGCAACACCTGTGTCATTCCGGTGAACCCATCCACTTCGACTTCCGTCACGGCCGCGCCATAAGCAAAGTAGTGAAATGGTTTACCTTTCCCGGCCACCCGGTCCCAGTGAATGTCGGGCGTGCGATAGTAACCGGTGGCCGTCAAACTAACGCGTTCCAGGTAGGCGCGGCGCAAAACTTCTTTCAAAGTGAGATACGCGTCGGATGGCTCGATATTCAATATTTTTCCTCCCGAGAAACGAAGCGCCTCTGGA
Source organism: Verrucomicrobiota bacterium (assembly GCA_043775015.1). Classification (GTDB taxonomy): domain Bacteria; phylum Verrucomicrobiota; class Verrucomicrobiia; order Limisphaerales; family CANJXF01; genus CANJXF01. Next base: position 34,571 of record JAYVSV010000087.1, on the reverse strand, counting down.
CGCGCATCCTGTCTAAATTTTTCTTGGTAGAGCAGTTGCGCCATTGGAACCAGGCGCGCGCGAATTATTTCGCAGGCATTTTTCACGGCAGCACCGTTCAAGTCGGTTCCGCTTGAAGCGGCGGTCGCAGAAGTGTTTGGAACTTTGTCCGTGCTGGTGTTCATCACGCGAACATCCTCGCGCCGGAGTCCGAGTTCGCGCGCGGCGATCTCCGCCATGTTGGTGTGAATCCCCTGCCCCATTTCGGTTCCGCCGTGATTCACCTGCGCGGTGCCGTCCTGATAAAGCAACACCAGCGCGCCAGCTTGATTGAGATGCGTGACGGTAAACGAAATTCCAAATTTCACCGGAGTCATCGCGATGCCGCGTTTGCGATGCGGATGCTCTGTGTTCCACAATTTTATTTCGGCGCGTCGCTTCTCCAATTGCGCGGAGTCTTTGAGCTGATTCCAAATCAGTGGAATTCGATTGTCCTCAATCTCCTGGCCGTAATGGGTCGTGTTGGTTTCGCCTTTGCCGTGATAAAGATTTTTCTCGCGCACAAGCTCCGGCGCAACTCCGAGACGGCGGGCCACACGGGCGATAATCTCCTCGATGATCAGCATTCCTTGAGGCCCGCCGAATCCACGAAAGGCCGTGTTGGAAACCAAATTTGTTTTGGCAACGCGCCCTTGCAGTTCGACGTGCGGAATGTAGTAGCAATTATCAAAATGAAAAAGCGCGCGATCGGTCACCGCTTGCGAAAGATCCATTGACCAGCCGCCGTTGGAAAAAATCTCCGCTCTCGCCGCGAGCAACATTCCCTCGGAATTGAAGCCAACGTTGAACCTTGCCAGAAATGGATGACGCTTGCCGGTCAGCATCATGTCCTGATCGCGATTATAGCGAAAGCGTACCGGCAAACCGGTCTTGGTCGCCGCCAACGCAGCGAGTGCAGCGGGCGTGGAGGCTTGCGTTTCCTTGCCACCGAACCCACCGCCCATCCTCGGACATTGCACCACGACCTTGTTGCACGGGAGATTGAGCACATGCGCAATCGCGGTTTGCACTTCGGAAGGATGTTGCGTGGAGGAAACGATCAAAACAGAACCGTCCTCACCCGGTTCAGCCCAGGCAGCCTGCATCTCCAAATAAAAATGTTCCTGACCGCCAAACGAGAATTCGCCTTCAATTTTCATCGGCGCATCGCTCAATCCCTGCGGTGCATCGCCGCGCCGCATGAAATTGGGTTCGTTGTGAAAACGGTTTTGCGCGATCGCCTCTTCGATGGTCAACACAGCGGGAAGCGGTTCGTATTCAACCATTACTTTTTCCGCCGCCAGACGACACGCGTCAAAGGTTTCTCCAACAACGAGCGCAATCAATTGTCCGTGGAAGAAAACCTCTTTGTCGGCGAGCAGCACTTCGTCGTGTTTGACCGGGCCAACGTCATTCAATCCGGGAATATCTTCGGCCAGCAAAACAGCGCGAATGCCAGGCATCGTTCGGGCAATCGAAGCGTCGCGTTTCAAAATTCTGGCGCGAGCGTGTGGCGAGCAAACGGGCCAAACTTCGAGCGTTTTGGTTTTTGAAGCCTGATCATCCACGTAAATCGCGTCGCCGGTGACATGTTTGTGTCCGCTCTTGTGAGGCGTGGTTTTTTGGAGCGCGGACTTCAGTCCGCTTCGGCGTTCGAGTGGTACAACGGCGTGAACGCCGTGCTCCGATTCGTCCACGTAAAATTTCTCAAACAAACTCGTAATCAGATTGCCGCGATAAACAGCGCTGCCTCGAACATCCGAAATCGGCGTGAATTCCTTCGCGAGAACCGGCAAAATTTTGGAAACCGTTTCCGCGTTCCACGGTTGACCAAGCAACGCCGTTTCAGTTTTTTTGGCCCGAACTGTCATCGCAGCAACACCGCCGTAAACCAACCGCGCCCGGCAAACCAGATTGTTCTCGTCGAGATCAATCGCGAAACATGCTGCCACCGTGCTGATGTCCATCTCGCGCCGCTTGGAGACTTTGAAAAACTCGCGCTTCATCGCAACGCCCGTTGCCAGCTTGATGCGCGGCAGAAGAATTGTTTGCAGAATTTCTCCAGCACGAAGATCGGTTTTGCGGTAGCCGACAAAAAAGTCCTCTAACGAAATGGTGCGCTCCCCTTTTGCTGAGGAAAGAACGACTTTCGCATCATAAGCCATCAACACCGGAGCGGAATCGCCGATGGGCGACGCGTTGACCAGATTTCCGCCGAGCGTGGCGCGATTGCGAATCTGGCGCGAACCGAACACCGTCAGCATTTTTGCAATGGGTGGATATTCCGCACTCAAAACTTCTTCGAGTTGCGTCAAGGTGACTGCGGCGCCGATGCGCCATTCCGTGTCGGTACTCTTGATTTGTTTCAACTCAGGAATGGCTTCGACCGAAATCAACGTCGAAAACTTTTTGTAGCGCTTGGTAATCTCAAGACCGAGTTCCGTCGCGCCCGCGATCAGCCGTGCATCGGAATTTTCCGCGAGTAATTTGAATAACTCTGGCAACGATGCGGGACGGAAAAACGTTTCACCGCCCGCGTGATACTCCGCTCCACTGAGTTCTGCTGGATTTTTTTTTAGTTGTTCAGCGAAACGATCTGTGCTGTCGCGAGATTTTTGGAATGATTCAATCGCCGCGTCACGAATCGAACGATAGCCAGTGCAGCGGCAAAGATTTCCACAAAGCTGATCGTCGAGTTGCCAATCGCTCTTCAAGTCGTCGCGATAAAATCCTTCGAAGAGCGACATCACAATTCCCGGCGTGCAGTAACCGCATTGCGATCCGTGATTTTGCACCATCGCTTTTTGAACGGCATGCAACTCTCCATTGGCGACGCCTTCGACCGTGACAATATTTCGTCCTGCCACCAGCGCGAGCGGCATCAGGCAACTGTTCACCGCGCGAAAGCAATTCTTCCCATTGGAATTCTGATCAAGCATTGCGACCGAACACGCGCCGCAATCGCCTTCCGCGCAACCTTCCTTCGTGCCAGTGCCACCGGTGTTGCGAAGATATTCGAGCAGCGTCGTGTTGGGGGAGACATCTTCGGCCCGGACGGGTCGGCCATTCAAAATAAATTCAAGAACGCTGGCCATATTTTGCAAACGCATCGTAGCCAAAACACAAGCGGCTGCAATGTTTCAAACAATTATCCACTTCATGTGGCAACTATCGTCCACCAATAGACGCGAAAGATTTTGCGTCAGCCACTCGAACCATGACAAAATTCGCCATGCAACTCATACGAAAAGCTTTATTTTTCTCGGCGGGCATTCTTCTGTTGTGCGGGTGGAATTGCGCTGGTCAAAGCGAGGCATCCTCTCAAAAAACAGCGAGCGCTTCGTGGCAATCCACCGGCGAGCGAACAGTGTTCCAAGTGAGCGACCACGAAGTTTTGAAGGCGGTTACCTCAGGGAAATGGAAATTAGGCGGCGTGCTGGAAATCCAATTCGCCGGGCAGATTGAACCTCACGAAAATTCAGTTCTACAATTGTTCGCACCGGGGGTGGAAGCGATTCGAGGCCGGTTTGAACGAGTGGTTTTGCCGGAGGGATGGCTTTACGATTTGAAATACAATGAGAAGGCGGGAACCGTCACGCTCTCGAACTTGCGCCCGAACCGCGCGCCCGCTTTTCCCGGTGCGGAAGGATTTGGTAAATACACGATCGGCGGGCGAGGCGGAAAAGTAATTGAAGTCACGAATCTCAACGACAGTGGTCCAGGGAGTTTTCGTGAAGCGTGCGCGACGGATGGGCCGAGGACTATTGTGTTCCGCGTCTCGGGGACAATTCCGCTGGAGTCCAAATTTAAAATTGTGAATCCGTATCTCACCATCGCGGGGCAAACGGCTCCCGGAGATGGAATTTGCATCAAAAATTTCCAGGTAAACTTCGAAACCAGGCACATGATTATTCGCTATGTGCGATTCCGGCCGGGCGACGAAAAAGGAAAAGAACAGGACGGTTTCGGCGGAAAAGGCGACCATTTAATGATCGATCATTGCTCCGCCAGTTGGGGGATTGACGAAACGTTTTCGATCAACAAAGGGGCAAATTCATCCGTGCAATGGTGCATGGTGACCGAAAGTTTGAGTCACTCGTTGCATAAAAAAGGTGACCACGGTTACGGCGGACTTTGGGGCGGCCCGGGCGGCTCGTGGCATCATAATATTCTCGCGCACCACAGTAGTCGCAACCCACGCGCCTCGGGCAACAAGGAATCGGGTCTGCTCGATTATCGAAACAACGTGATCTACAACTGGGGCTTTCAAAGCGCGTACGGCGGCGAACTCTGGCAGCGCAACTGGATCAACAACTATTACAAATCCGGCCCCGCGACTTCGGAGAATGTTCGCCGCAGAATCTTTGAGCAAAACGATATGAAAGGAAAAATGTTCGCGGTGGGAAATTTTGTTGCGGGCTATCCGGCGATTTCTGCCGATAACTGGAAGGGCGGGATCGACTACGCGGACAACGCGAAGCATCCCGAAAAAGGAGAACCTTCTGAAAAGACGTTACGGGCAAAACAACCTTTCGTCGTCGCGCCCGTGAAAACGCAAACCGCTGAGGCGGCCTACGCATCGATTCTGGACGAGGCGGGTTGTTCCTTGGTTCGCGACATCGTGGATCAACGGATCATCAAAGAAATCCGAACAGGAACCGCCACTTACGGCGAAACCTATCGTGGCGGAAAAAAGGGAATCATTGATTCGCAAAAAGAGGTTGGCGGCTGGCCGGATCTTAAATCGACACCCGCTGCACTGGATTCTGATCACGACGGAATGCCCGACGATTGGGAACGCAAACACGGACTTGATCCGAAAAATTTCACGGACGGCGCGCTTGATGCAAATGGAAATGGCTATACCAATTTGGAAAAATATTTGAATTCTCTGGTAAAGGTTAAGTATGATCCCAATTAATCACACAGGCCGGAATAGTTCTTCACAAAAACTGTGCGGATGATAAAAAATATATTATGGAAATCACTCGAAGAAAATTCATTGGCAAAACGGCAGTCGCAGTGATTGTGGCTGGAACCATGGCGCGCGGCAAAGTGTTCGGCGCAAATAATCGTATCCGCGTTTGCACCATCGGCTTCAACGGACAGGGACGAAGCCACATCAACGATATTCTTGAAATGAAAGATGCCGCCGAATACGTGGCGTTGTGCGACGTGGATTCCGAAGTGCTCGAACGTGGCGCAAAGATGGTCGAGACCGCACAAGGCAAAAGACCGAAGCTCTACAAAGACATTCGCGAGGCGATGCAGGACAAAGATATTGACGCGGTCACCATTGCCACGCCGAACCATTGGCATTCGTTGGCGAGCATCTGGGCCTGCCAGGCGGGCAAGGATGTTTATGTCGAAAAGCCGATGTCGCACAACATTTACGAAGGACGCCAGGTCGTGGCCGCCGCGAAGAAATACGGAAAAATTGTTCACCACGGAACGCAAAGCCGCTCGAACAGCACGCTCATTCGCGACATGAAATTGATCCACGATGGTTTCATCGGGAAGATTGTTGAGTCGCGCGGGTACGTTTACAAAAACGGAAATCGCGGTTCAATTGGACATGGAAAGCCGGGATCGGTTCCTGAAAATCTCGATTGGAAATTGTGGCAGGGTCCATCGCGCGATCGCGAATTTTTACTCAACGCAGATCGCAAAAAGCCGGGATTGTTTGTTCACTACGACTGGCATTATTTCTGGCAGTACGGCAACGGTGAAATCGGCAATCAAGGTGTGCATCAAATGGATATTGCCTGCTGGGGCCACAATCGCGGTTTGCCGGTGAAAGTTTACAGCTCTGGCGGACGTTATGGTTTGGACGACGACGGTCAGTCGCCGAACACACAAGCCACGACATTTACCTACGCTGACGGCACGATCATGACTTTTCAAGTGCGTAACCTTGGTTCCTTCGCGGAAGCGGAAGCGGGCAATTGCGGCAATAGTTTCTTCGGCACGAAGGGCTACTACGTGGTTGAAAAAGGGTTCTTCAGCTACAAGGAAGACAAAAAAGACAAAACAATCGGGCACGAGTCTATTCCGGTTCCATCGGATCTGCCCAAAGGAGAAAAAGGCAGCAAGTGGAATCACTTCTTTCGCGCCATTCGTTCACGAAACACCGAGGACATGGCGGTGTCCACGCTTGATGCACATCAATCCTGTGTGCATTGCCATCTTGGCAACATTTCGTATCGCGTTGGACGTTCGCTGGAATTTGATCCGAAGACGGAAAAATTCAAAGATGACGAAGCTATTAAAATGTCCAAACGCGATTATCGCGCCGGGTTTGAAGTTCCGCAGTTGGCGTAATTTATTTCGCAAAATTTATGAACATTCAGCGACGCCAATTTTTAAAGAGCGCCGGTTTAGCTCTGGGAGCCACGACAGTTTTGGGCCGCTCCGCCATCGCTGCCGAAGCGGGCAAGCAATCCAGCTTTATTTTGCATCCAGCGAAGATGAAGCTCGGTATCGTCACCTATAACATCGCCAAGGATTGGGATGTCCCGACGATCATAAAAAATTGCACCGAAGCAAAATTTCAAGGAGCCGAGTTGCGTACATCTCATGCGCATGGAGTCGAGGTTTCGTTGAACAAAGAGAAACGCGAAGAAGTGAAGAAACGTTTTCGCGATTCTGCCGTTGATCTAATGGGATTGGGCAGTGCGTTTGATTTCCACACGCCTGATCAAACCAAGCTGCGAGCCGATATCGCAGCGACCAAAGAATACATTGTCCTCGCGCACGATGTCGGTGCGCCTGGAGTCAAGGTTCGCCCGAACGGTTTGCCAGCAGAGGTGCCGAAAGAAAAGACACTGGAACAAATTGGCAAATCTCTGCGCGAAGTGGGCGAATTCGCGGCCGGCTACGGAGTGCAAATTCGTCTCGAAGTGCATGGAAAAGAATCGCAGGAGGTGCCGAATATCAAAAGCATCATGGACACCGCTAATCACCCCAACGTCGGCGTGTGCTGGAATTCCAATCAAACCGATCTCGACGGAGAAGGATTCGACCACAATTTTGATCTGTTGAAGAACAAGATTTTCACCTGCCACATGCGCGATCTTTACCTCGACGAATATCCGTTTCGCAAACTGCTCACGCGTTTGAACGAAAGCGGTTTTTCGGGCTATTGCCTCGCCGAAATCTCCGAGAGTCCGGATCCGGTTCGCGTGCTGAAATATTTTCGTTCGATCTGGTTGGCGTATCAAAATCTGCTTTGAAACCCACCATTTCATGAGGCTCGTTACACATCGTGCCCGGTCAAAATTTGTCGCGATTTTTTATTTTTCAGCATTTTACTCCGGCAAAAAACTTGCCGTGAATTGCATTCGAATCTACATATCTACTGGCTGTAGCGGAAAACCAGCCGACCAAAAACCGCGTGAACCAAATTCTATCTCTCAACAATTTCGCCGAAGCGCTTCGGAAATTCATTCAGCAATGTTCTACTGACATTCTGTCAGTAAAATCGCCTGAACTCTGCAGGCAACACCGTGAAGATCATTTCAATCACTTGGCTCTGTCCCTCTTCGATCTGCAATTCTCAGTCGTAATTCCGTATCGGCGATTTTGCGAAAGCAGAAATATTTCTCCCGATAACATCAGGCATTGGAAAGAGATTCCGTCTCTGCCGACGAGCGCCTTCAAGGAATTGGAGCTTTCCAGTTTGAAAGCTGAGGAACGCACCCATGTTTTTTATTCCAGTGGAACGACCGAACAGATTCCCAGCCGCCATTTTCATCACGCCGAATCACTTGCGATTTATGAGGCGTCGCTGCTCCCCTGGTTTCAAAAACATTTACTTGGCGATTGGGACGATCTCGCTGAGAACGAACTGATTGGCCCAATGGATCAGCCCGGCTATATTTTTCTCACGCCGCCCCCTGCCCTTGCGCCGCATTCCTCCCTCGTCCACATGTTTGAGACAATTCGCCGTGAGCTTGGCTCGCCAGATTCTCTTTTCACCGGAAAACTCGATGAGCAAAAATCGTGGTCGCTCGACCTTGACCAAACTTTATTCGCGATCCGTAAATCAATGTGCGCCAATCGTCCCGTCGCCATTTTTGGAACGGCCTTTTCTTTTGTTCATCTTCTGGATCACTTTGCCGCGAACAACATGCGCTATCGCCTCGCCGCAGGGTCACGCGTTTTGGAAACGGGTGGCTACAAAGGACGTTCGCGAAGTATGCCGAAAGCAGAACTGCATCAGCTCATCACGAAGCATCTCGGAATTCCCGACTCGCACATCGTCTGCGAATACGGCATGAGCGAATTAAGTTCTCAAGCCTATGATCGTGCGGTTGAATTCGATCCGATTTCTGAAACTAAAAATTTAAAATTAAAAACTAAAGCCTCTCGATCATTCCGTTTTCCTCCCTGGACTCGCGGCCAAATCATTTCGTCGGAGACGAACCGCGAAGTCGGCGAAGGCGAGACCGGTCTCATCCGCATCATCGACTTGGCAAATGTTTTTTCCATCCTCGCCTTGCAGACCGAAGATCTGGGAATTCGGCGCGGCGATCGGCTTGAACTGGTCGGTCGCGCCAGTCTGGCAGAGCCGCGCGGTTGTTCGTTGATGGTGAACTGATTTACCAACCAAAAAAACAAGCCGTGAAATTTTCTTCCAACTGTGGCTAATTCCAACCGGCTTTTCATGATGGATCAAAATAGAAAACAAAAACTTCGAACGCTCTGGCTCTGCGGTGCTTTGCATGCGTTTACGCACATTTACCATGTCGCGCTGATTCCGCTCTACCTGCTTATCCAGAAAGATTTCAAACTTGCCAGCGTCGAAGCAGCCACTCTCCTCGTGACCGTGATGGGTGTTTCGTATTTTTTGCCCAGCTACCTGATGGGAATTCTCGCAGATCGCGTCAGCCGCAAAAAACTTCTCGCGCTCGGCTTGACGATTAACGGACTCGGATTTGTCGGACTTTCGTTTGCGCCAAATTATTCCATCGCTTTGTTGTGCGTCATCATCGCCGGCCTCGGCGGAAGTTTTTACCATCCCGCCGCCACCGCGCTCGTGGCGCGTTTGTATCCCGTCGGAACTGGCAAGGCGCTTGGGCTCGTCGGAATTGGCGCGAGTGCTGGATTTTGTTTCAGCCCGATTTATTCCGGTTGGCGCGCCATGCACGGAAGCTGGCGAGACCCCGTGCTAGAACTCGGTTTGTTGGGAATTGTTGCGGCGGCTGCATTTTATTTTCTGGCTGAAGAAGATCGTTTGCCGGAATCGGAAACTCGAATCTCGTCGTCCTCTGAGAAAATTTTTTCCACGCGCGCGCTTTGGCTTTTTTTTATTGCGGCCAGTTTTGCATTTAGCCTGCGCGATTTCGCGGGCAGCGGCATGGGAAGTTTGTCATCGCTCTTTCTTCAACAAGCGCATGGGTTCAGTCCAAAATTCACCGGTCTCGCGCTCTCCGGGCTTTTCATCGCGTCTGCGATCAGCAACCCGCTCTTTGGCAGCCTCAGCGACGGTCGGCGGATGCGCTGGACGAGCCTGGTGCTTTTTATCGCGGCGGTGATGATCGCCATTTTTCCGCACGTCTCACAAAATTGGATTATCCCGACGCTCGCGGTTTACGGATTCTTTTTTATGGCCAGCTATCCAATGGTCGAAGCGGCGATCATGGAATCCGTGCATGATTCCGTGCGAGGCCGCGTCTTTGGCCTATTCATCACGGTCGGCGGATTGATCGGAAACCTGTCGCATTGGGCGGTGGGAAACTGGGTCAAACATCTAGGCGAGAACAACAATTCACCCGGCGCTTATACTCCACAGTTCGGCCTCCTCGCGCTGTTTGTTTTGTTTTCCTTGATCGGTTTGCCCTGCTTGCATGCAATTCGTAAAAAGGAAATTCTCGCCCACTCCGACTTAACTCCTGACCCGGCAAATTTTCCTCAAACAAAATGAATCTGCCGAACTATTTTTTAGCAGATCTTCCGGCGGGGACTGATTTGACTCCGACGGTCATTGGCGATGCCTGCCAAACCCTGAAGAAGAACCGCGAAAGTTATTTAGCGACGCGCCACACGCAAAGTCTCATTCGAGTCGTCTCCAGCATCGCCAAAAACTGGCTTGATCCGCAGGACGCCTTTCGTCAGGAAACACTTCGACTCGGCCCCGCAGCAACCGGATTTGCGCCCGAGACGCTTGCAAGCGGATTGGATGCGTTCTTCCAACAGGTCACGACTGAAAACCTACAGTCGCTCGTCATTCAGGAGTTCGGCGATCTGCAACGTTTAGACACCCTCAGCGCCACTTCAACCGAGCAGAAGGCCAATCGCGCTTCGTTCGTTCGCGGCCCGGAATTACTCGCGCACATCACCGGCGGCAGCATTCCGAATCCGACGTTGACCAGCATTATTTTTGGTTTGCTCACGCGCTCTGCTCAATTTGTGAAATGCGCCAGCGGCACGTCGTTTATTCCAAGAATGTTTGCGCACTCGATTTACGAAACGGAACCGAAACTCGGCGCCTGTCTGGAAATTGCCGAATGGAAAGGTGGCAACGATCTTTTGGAAAACGCTCTCTTCACCGAAATAGACGCGCTCACCGCCACTGGCAGCGATGAAACTTTGGCAACGATTCGCAAACATTTGCCGCCAAAGGTTCGATTGATCGGCTACGGATACCGCGTGAGTTTTGCCTTCATCACAAGCGAAGTTCTTTCCGGAATGAATCCGCAAAGGACGGTTTTACGCGCTGCGCACGACATCGTAGCGTGGAACCAACTGGGCTGTCTTTCGCCCCACGTCGTTTACGTGGAGAGCGGTGGAAAAATTCCGCCTGAACAATTCGCTGAAATGCTCACCAAGGAATTAGACGCACTCGAACAACAACAACCACGCGGGTCATTATCCACTGCGGAGGCTGCGGACATCGCTTATCGCCGCTCGTTTTACGAAGTGCGCGCGGCGCATTCGCTCGATACAAAATTATGGTGCAGCAGCGGCTCGACCGCGTGGACGGTGGTGTTTGAAAATGATCCGCGCTTTCAGAAGTCGTGTTTGAATCGATTTATTTATGTGAAAGCGGTCGGTAATTTGAAACAGGTTTTGGAAGGCGCTGACGCTGTGCGCACGACCGTTTCAACCGTGGGAATCGCCGCCACGGATGATCGCGCCCAGGAAATCGCCAACGAATTGGCGCGCTGGGGCGCGACCCGCATTTGCCCTCTCGGCCAGATGCAAAACCCCCCGTTGCTCTGGCGTCACGATGGACGACCCAGCCTTGGAGATTTGGTCACGTGGACTGATTGGGAGATGTAAACATGCAGTAAAAGATTTTTATGAAAATGGAATTACGAAAAAGTTATCAATTTGAAGCGGCGCACCTCCTGCCGCATTTGCCGGAATCGCATAAATGCCGGCGACTGCATGGACACAGCTTCAGCGCTGAAATTGTTGTCTCCGGAGAATGCGATCCGAAGCTGGGCTGGTTGATGGATTATGCGGATATTTCCGCCGCCTTCAAACCGCTTTGGGAAAGGCTCGACCATTTTTATCTCAACGAAATTCCCGGCCTCGAAAATCCCACGAGCGAAAACATCGCCGTGTGGATCTGGGATCAATTGAAACCGACCCTGCCGATGCTAAGTGAAGTCGTTGTGGCGGAAACCTGCACCGCGCGCTGTGTTTATCGTGGATAAAAAAGTGAGGAAGAATGGAGACAGCCATTCCATTTGAAACTCAGAAACTCAGAAAGTGACTGGGTCTGCATTTCTGAGGTCCTGAGTTCTAATTTCAATCCTTCTTTTTCACCAGACGGTTTTGTGAGGAATAAGCTTTGGCAGAAGCGGGCGAACCGGCTTTGAAATAAATGGATGTTGGAGCGCAGCAAGAAAACCAGCGGCTTTCGCCAAAGTTTCTTCGTATTCCGCCTCGGGATTTGAATCAGCCACGATTCCTGCTCCAACGTGAAAATATATTTTTCCCTCTTTGCAAACAGCAGCACGAATCAAAATGCTGAGCTGGCTTTCGCGATTGAAACCGAGATAGCCGAGCGCGCCGGTGTAGGGGCCACGCGTGATCGGTTCGAGTTCGTCGATGATTTCCATGGCGCGAATTTTCGGTGCGCCGGTGATACTGCCGCCGGGAAAACTAGAGGCGAAGGCCGCGAAGTGCGTGACGTCATCGCGCAACCGGCCTTCAATGGTGGAAACCAGATGTTGCACCTGCGGATAGCGTTCGAGGCGGACGAGTTCGGGCACTTGCACGGAACCGTATTCGCAAACTTTGCCAAGATCGTTACGGAGCAAATCAGTGATCATGACCAGTTCAGACATTTCTTTCGCGCTGGTTTGTAGTTCGTAAGTGAGTTGCGCATCGCGATTGCTGTCGGCGGAGCGGGGTCGTGTGCCTTTGATCGGGCGTGTTTGAATTTGCGAACCGCTCAAGCGCAGAAATGATTCCGGCGATGAAGAGGCGATTTGAAATCCGCCACAGTCGAGATACGCGGAAAACGGCGCGGGAGAAACAGAGGCGAGTCGTTGAAACAATTCCCAACCGGACAAAGAACATTCAACGGCGAGCCGTTGCGAAAGGTTGACCTGATAAATATCACCGGCACAGATGTAGCGTTGGGCCGTTTCAACTTTGGCAATAAACTCGGCGCGAGAGAGGTTCGATGAAATCTCAGCCGCATTCCTGGAATCTGAGCCATCCTGTTGCGTTTCTGAAATCGCGTGAAAACCTTCGACGACATTTTCTTCCAACGTTCGTTTCCAAAAATTAAGTTGTTCACGCGCTTTGATTTCATTCCGCGAACCATCGGCTTCGAGACCCGTTGAAATGATCCACGTTTTTTCGAGTCGATGATCGAAGACAATCAGACTGTCATAAAATCCAACGGCGCAATCCGGCAGTTCCAAATCATTAACCGCCGTGCGAGGCAATCGCGGTTCAACAAAATTTTTGAGGTCATACCCCCAATACCCGAAGCACCCCCCCAGCGGAAACGGCGAATCAATTTCTTCGAGCAATTCGTAACGCGCCATCAATCCATCCAGAATGTGCCAGGGATCACCGAATTGGACGTGGCGAATTTGGTCGGAAAAAATTTCGCAGCGTGAACCGAATGAGCGCAGTGTCAAAAAAGGGCGGGCGGCAATGAAGGAATACCGAGCTTGCTGCGACTCAAAAAAACCGCTGCGCAACAGGACGATGCCCGGCTCGCCTTGCAATTTGTCCACAAGCGATTCCGATGTGTGCGAGGTCTGGACTGGTTCGATGAGTGGACGCATTTGATGGCCTGAAAGACTTTCGCCCGTTCAACAATCGTCGCGCAAGAAGGTAATTAGAAAAAAAAGCCCGGCGTTACGAACGCGAAAATGAAGAGTCGCGCCGAAGAGGAAACCAAACGAAGTCAATCAACCAAGGCGCCAGACGATGCGGGCCTTGTTCAGGTCGTAGGGGGACATTTCCATTTTGACACGATCGCCGACAGTAAGACGCACGAAGCGTTTGCGCATTTTTCCAGAGATGGTGGCGAGAACCTGGTGTTTGTTGTCCAGTTCGACACGGAACATGGTCCCTGCCAGCACCGTAAAAATCCGACCTTCGACTTCAATGTGTTCTTCCATGAGCAATGTTTACTATTTACCAGCCCGTCCAAAAAATTTCACCGAAAAAAAGCGAGGCCCGGCATAGACCGAGCCTCGCGTGACTTAAAACCTAAAAATTAATAGCGACCACGTCCGCCGCCGCCGCCGCCACCGCCGCCGTAATCACGACGACCACCGCCGCCGCCGCCGGGAGGACGTTCTTCGCGGGGTTTGGCAATGTTCACGGTCAAGGCGCGACCATCGAGGTCAGTGCCATTCAAAGCGTCGATCGCTTTTTGAGCTTCTTCGGCTGTGCTCATTGTGACGAAGGCAAAACCACGGGGACGGCCGCTCATGCGATCCATCATCAGGTTGGCTTCGACCACAGTGCCGTGTGCGGCAAATGTGTCTTGCAGTTGGTTTTCGGAGATGTTGAAGGAAAGATTCCCAACAAATAATTTCGTACTCATGTGATGTTTACTTTACTAGACTAACCGTTCTTTCTCCAGACTGTTCCCGACTATCGGGTCTAAAAATCATCACTGAACCGAGTTCACTTGAAGATTTACCATGCCTTGAAAGTGACAAGCTATCTATCTGAGTGCTTAACATGCCCATTTTTAATTCCTTGGCAACCGATTTTCTTTAATAAATTCCATGAGGCACGATTCGATTTTGCCCTAAAATGAGGATTCACTACGCTTTCGTTTACGTCGTTTCGAAATCCAGCGCGATATCCACGGCGCGAGCGGAGTGTGTCAACCCGCCCACGGAAATAAAATCGACTCCAGTTTCGGCAATGGCGCGAACGGTTTGTAAATTCACTCCGCCGCTTGCTTCCGTCCTGGCGCGACCCTTCACAAAAAAAACGGCTGTGCGCATTTCTTCGAGACTCATGTTGTCGAGCAGGATCACATCCGCCCCCGCAAACAACGCCTGCTCAACCTGCTGCGGAGTGTCGGCCTCCACTTCCACTTTGAGTGTCGGAAAATTTTCGCGCGCTCGCCGCACCGCCGCTTCGATGGCATTGGGCAATTCATCTCGCAGCGCGGCGAGATGATTGTCTTTGATCAAAATCATGTCGAACAAACCGATGCGATGATTCTGCCCGCCGCCACAAGCGACCGCATACTTTTCCAGCAACCGCAGACCCGGCGTCGTCTTGCGCGTGTCCAAAATCTTCGCGCGCGATCCTTTGACCGCTTCGACGAATTGCGCCGTCAAAGTCGCAACGCCCGAAAGCCGCTGCACAAAATTCAGCGCGACCCGTTCCGCTGTGAGGACAGCGCGGGCCGGGCCGATAATTTTCAAAAGTGTTTCACCTTTGCCAACCCGCTGTCCGTCCGAGGCGATTCTTTCAATCTGCACGGCGGAATTGATTTCACGAAATGCCGCCTCGGCAACGGCAAGTCCACAAACCACCAGTGATTCGCGCGCGACCATTCTTGCGGATGCCATCGCCTGCTCTGGCACAGTGGACAAGGTTGTGACATCGCCGCTGCCGACATCTTCGGCCAATGCGGCCTGGACGACTCGGAGTATTTCGGTTTCGGGTGGAACTTGCATGCGGCAGGAAAGTAAAAGCGGCTTTGACAATTTAAAACAAAAAATTTCCGGGCGATGCTTTCCCGTGGTTTACTCGCGGGCATCAACATGAGTGAGCCACCGGAAGATTTGAATTTCGATGTCCGTTTTCCCGCCCGCAGGAAACTGGTCTGGTTTCTGGTCATTTCATTTTCTCTCATCGCTCTGGTGTTCTCCGTGGTGGAAATCGAAAATTACCGGGGGCGCAGCGCGTGGAACAAATTTCAACGCGAGATGGCAGCAAAAGGAGAAAAGTTGAATTGGCAATCCTTCGTACCGCCTCCTGCTCCCAACGAAAGCAACTTCGCCAGCGTGCCGATGTTCGCGAAGCTTTTTGATTACTATAAAAACTCGTCTGGCAGCACGGTTTGGCGTGATACAAATGCCATCGGCGAAAACATCTTCAGAATTGAGGGGGCAGATATTGGCGGCATTGAATTTCCCCGCGCAGGAAACTGGATGGTTGCCACCAAAACGGATCTGAGCGAATGGCAGAGCTATTATCAGCAAATAAAACACCATAAGGGCGACACATGCGAATTTCCTGTTCCCGCCCAGCCTGGAAATCCAGCAAAAGATGTCTTGCTGGCATTATCCATTAACGATGGCGCTCTCGTTCAATTGCGTGAAGCGGCGGCGCGACCACTCGCGCGATTTCCGGTCCGCTACGAAGACAATGCCTGGGCACAGTTGCCGCATCTGGCGAAATTAAAAAATGCGGCGCAGTTTTTAAAATTGCGCGCATCAGCAGAACTCGATTTGGGACAAACCGAAGAAAGCGCTCAAGACATAATGCTAAGTTTACGTCTGGTAAGTTCACTCAAAGACGAACCCATTTTGATATCTCAGCTCGTGCGAATAGCGACAATGACAATCGCTCTGCACCCGTTGTGGGAAGGGCTTCTCGAACAGCGATGGTCAGATGGCCAGCTCGAAAAGTTCCAGATCCAATTAGAAAGTTTCAATTTTCTTGAGAGCTATCAGTTAGCCATGAGGGGCGCATGTGCATTCGATAATGCTTCAATCGAAGGGATGCGAACGAATCGCAGTTCCCCTGAATGGTTAATATCAATGGATTCAAATTCCATGAAAGAGCAGGCGAAAGAAATCGCGGAATCCGTAAAATTTCACTTGATACCAAGCGGTTGGTTTTTTCAAAATCAATTGACACTTTCGCTATTATATCAGGAGTCACTGACCGCAATTGATCCGGTGGCAAAGCGTGTTTTCCTTAACAATGTTAGAAACACAGAGGATTCCATGGCTAAATTGCACCAAGGATTTTTTCCGTACAAAACGTGGGCTGCTATGCTTTGCCCTCCAGCAGCCAAAACTGCTCTCAAGTGTTCTTTTGAACAAACTGCCATCGATCAGGCAATCACCGCTTGCGCGCTTGAACGCTACCGCCTTGCAAACGGATGTTTTCCAGAAACAATCGCGGAACTTTCTCCACAGTTCATCGAAAAAATTCCTCACGATATCATCAATGGCGAACCGCTCAAATATCGCCGCACCCCGGATGGCAAATTCATTCTCTATTCGATTGGATGGAACGAAACTGATGACGGAGGAATTGTGGCGATGAGTCCAACTGGAAAAATGAATCGCGTCGCTGAGGGAGATTGGGTCTGGTGCTACTCGACGAATACCACAACGGCAAAATCGATTGAGTCACCCTGATTCCTATCTTCGAAAACTTTCCTAGACAAAAACTTCATTCAACCGCGTCATTCTTCAAAGCATGGCAGCGCCACTTAATCTGGAACGTCTCTATGACGAGCATTCGCAGGCGCTGTTTGCTTTCCTGCTGAATTTTACCCGCAGCGAAGCGGATACCCGCGATCTGCTTCAGGAAATTTTTATCAAACTCGCGCGGCAACCCGACTTGCTCAAATCTGCCCGCGACGAAAGGGCTTTTCTCATCCGCCTCGCGCACAACGCCGCGATTGATCTGATGCGCCGACGCGGCACGCGCGAAAAAAACTATTCCCAACTCGCCAGCGAAACCGAATCGCTTTTTGCGCACAGCGGTAATCCCGATGAAGCAGAATTTCGCCGGGCGTTGTCCGAAGCGCTCGCCGATTTGCCGACGGAACAGCGCAGCGTCCTTCACCTGAAACTGTGGGAAGGGCTGACCTTTGACGCGATCGCTGACGCGTTGGAAATCCCTCCCAACACCGCCGCGAGCCGGTTTCGTTACGGCTTAGACAAATTGCGCGAGCGGCTGCGTCCACTTTACGAGGAAATAAAATGAAACGATTGAGCGAGAATTCCGGTAGCCGCCGACGTGAGGAGGCGGACGACGTTGCTAAATCCAAACCGCCTCCTCACCTCGGCGGCTACGAAATTTGAAAATTTGAAATTATGAACTCTGACGATTTTGAAAAACGACTTGAACGGCAAATCATTCGACCCATTCCCGGCGAATGGCGGCGAGAGATTTTGCGAACAGCCACACGGCGCGCACGGAGTGACGCGCCCTGCCTTCAACCCAAAACTCAAAACTCAAAACTCAAAACTTTTGTAAGCGAACTGTTGTGGCCTTGTCCGCAGGCGTGGGCCGGGTTGGCCGCAGTCTGGCTGGTCATTTTGACGGTGAATTTTTTAACATTCGAAAGCTCACCCGTGGTTGCGCAAAAAGCGTCTCCGCGTTCGCCGGAAACACTGATGGCGCTCAGACAACATGGCTGGCTTTTCGCCGAACTCAACGAGCCGCGTGAAGTGCCGGTGGCGGAGCGTCCGAAACCACTGCCACCGCGGCCGCACAGCGAGCGACGCGCGGAATTTTTGGCCGCCTGATTTTATGGATGAAAAACCAAAAAGCATCTGGCAGAAACCGCGGAAAGGGCCGGGTGCGCTTGTCGCTGGATTCCTGATAATAGCCTTTGCAACTTTCGTGGTGATATTCGCGCTGGAATTGTTATCCGCAAAAAATAATCCGACCAAAGAGTCGCTGATGTTCGCGTTCCTCACGGCGCTCAGTATCGCGACAGCGCTGACGTGTTTGTTCGCTTTTCTCCGCTGGCTGTGCTGCTGGCGTAATTTTCGCCGCGCTCTGTTCGGCCTTGTGTGTCTCGCCACGCTGATCGCACTTTTTTACGCTGAGGAAAATTGGCGCGGCAAACACGCATGGGAAAAATACAAACGCGAGCAGGAAGCCAAAGGCGAAATCTTTGATCTTAAAAAAATCGCGCCACAACCTGTGCCAGATGATCAGAATTTCGCCATGACTCCGTTTTGGGTCGAAGAAATAAGCGGGGTGATGGGGATGGAAAAAGCCAAAATCTGGTATGGGGATAAAGTGGCGGCGCTTGGACATACGAATTTTGTCCAGCCGTTGGCAATGCCGGTTGAGCTTTATAAAGGCGTGGAATTTACCAACAAGAGCGGTGGTTGGCCGAAAAGCGAAACATTCGATTTGAAATTGTGGCAGGACTATTATCGAAGGCTTGCCGCCGTCACTAATTTCTTTCCGGTCGCTTCTCAACCACAAACGCCTGCCGCCGATGTTTTGCTGGCCTTGAGCAAATATGATTCAAACATCGAGAAATTGCGCACGGCGAGCAAACTTCCCTCTTTGCGCTTTCCAATCGGTTATACTGACAACAATGCCGCAGGAATTTTGCTCCCCCATCTGGCTTCTTTGAAAGGCTGTGTGACGACGTTGCAATTACGTTCCATCGCTGAATTGCAAGCTGGCCATTCGGAGAAAGCTTTGGAGGATATAAAGTTGATGTTGCGTTTGACCGAGGCAATTCACAACGAGCCGTTCATCATTTCGCACTTGGTCCGCATAGCCATGCTGCAAATCGCCTTGCAACCTGTTTGGGAAGGTCTGGCTGAACATAAATGGACTGACGCCCAACTCGTCGCGCTCGATGCAGAACTTGCCAAACTCGATTTTCTGACCGACTACAGTTTCTCCATGCGCGGCGAACGATCGTTTGGCGTGGGGGTTATTGATTATTTGCGGCGCAACCGAAAAGAGTTTCAAAACATTGGAGCACCCTCTCGTGACGGTGAACGTCAGGAAAACGAACTTGAACGGATAATAAACAATCTACCCGGTCGCCTTATTCCCGCCGGCTGGTTCGAGCAAAACAAAATCGCCATTAGCCAAATGCACTCTGATTACCTTTTGCCGATCGTGAATTTGGAAACGCGCACTGTCTCGCCATCAGCTCAGAAACGTGCATCCGATGCCTGTGCCGACATCAAATTGACTCCTTATAACTGGTTCACACGCCTGCTCCTGCCATCGTTAAACAACGTTCCACAAAAATTTGCTCGCGCGCAAACTTCCACGGATTTAGCGCGGATCGCTTGCACTTTGGAACGTTACCATCTCGCACATGGAAAATTTCCCGACACACTCGCAACGCTCACGCCACAATTTCTGCAAAAAATTCCGAGCGATATTATCAATGGCGAACCGTTGAAACATCACCTCACGACGGATGGCCAATTTATTTTGTATTCCGTCGGATGGAATGGAACGGACGAAGGCGGGTTGGTCGTCCTGGGAACCGGGAAAACTCCGAGCGTGGACATAAAGCAAGGCGACTGGGTTTGGAAATATCCGGCGAAGTAATCATCTCAGTAAAACCATTGAGCCGGGGCGCAACTCGCCCTAGTCTCCGCAGGTGAGCGAACCTCAAATTGCGTTTCAAAAAATACAATTCCTGATTCAGACAACAGAATTAGCTTCCTTGGATTCGGAACCTCGTTCAAATCGCGAGCCGCTTGAATCGCTTCAATCAAAGCTGCGCGACATTTTTTCCCAAACGCAAATCCCTGAACAGACTCGGGCGTTGGTCCGTTCTTTAGTTTTGCTTTGGCATGATTACCTCGACGAATCGCATTCCATTTCGCAGAACCTTCACAGTCCCGACGGAAGTTTTCTGCACGGCATCATGCATCGGCGCGAGCCGGATTATGGGAATGCGAAATATTGGTTTCATCGAGCGGGCGAGCTTCCGTGTTTTCCCGAAATCGCGGCGCGCGTCACCCGATTTTTGGATGACGCCAACGAAAACAGTTTGAAAACAAAACTCGTTCGCGACGGCAGATGGGATGCGTTGGCATTCGTCGATGTCTGTGAGGGTGCGTTGACCAAGCGCGCTGAGAAAACCATTTCGGTGCTGCGGAAAATTCAAGAAATCGAATGCAACACGTTGCTCGAATATTTTCTCCGTTAACTCGCAGCCGCGACTCGTGAGAGAGCGGATTTGTCCAAGTCGATTTTGAAATAATTCACCGCGCTCTCACGAGACGCGGCTACGTTGTTCGATCGCCTTCACAAGACCTTCAATGGTGTGCGGCTTGGCTTCGATGGCCGGTTTTAATCCCAAAGCCACAATCGTCTTGGTGGTCTCGGGGCCGATCGAGGCGAGTCTAGTTTCTGGAAATTGTTTTAAGAGTGCGGGCAAATTAAACCGCGCGTGAAAATTTTCCACCGTCGAACTGCTCGTAAATGTGATCCAATCTGCGCCAATCTCGGTCAACCTGGCCGCAGCTCCACTGATATCTTCGGTTTCGGCGATGGTTTTGTAGCAAGCAATATCATCCACGATCGCGCCCATCTCTTCCAATTTTTGCGGCAGCTCGCGATTCGCCACTTCTGCGCGCAACAAAAGGATTCTAAGATTCTCGATGCTCTCGAATTTCTTGAACGCGTCGGCAATTTTTTTCGTGACGTATTCTTCCGGCATCAAATCCACTTTTAAATGAAGTTCCGTCAGCTTTGCCGCCGTCGCCGGGCCGATCGCCGCGATGCGCACACCGCCAATGTCGCGCATATCTTCAAACGCTTTGAAAAACATTTCAAAAAAAGTCGCGACGCCGTTGGGGCTGGTGAAGATGAGCCAGTCGTAGGAATTCAAATCAAGCAACACTTCTGCGAACTGAACCTGCTCGGTCGGCGGAACAATTTTGATCGTAGGAATTTCGAGAACTTCCGCGCCGAGGTCCAATAATTGTTTCGAGAGATGGCTGGCTTGATCGCGGGTGCGAGTCACCACAATTCGTTTGCCGAACAGGGGACGTTTTTCGAACCAGTTCAATTTTTTCCGCAACTTCACGACATCGCCAATCACTGTGACAGCGGGTGCAGAAAATTTTGCCTTTTCCGCAACATCCGAAATCGTGGCCAACGTGCCTTCGATCGATTTTTGCTGACCGGTGGTAGCCCAGCGCACCATGGCAACGGGAGTTTCCGGGGTCAGACCGTGCGAAATCAGAGCGATGGAGATATCGCGAATGCGTTGGACGCCCATCAAAATAACTTTTGTTCCAGGAATTTTTGCGACTTTTGCCCAATCCACATTGGTCCCGTCTTTCGCTGGATTTTCGTGCCCGGTAATGACCGTGTAAGCAGACGAATGTTCGCGGTGCGTCATCGGAATGCCCGCGTAATTCAGCGCCGCAATGCTGGAGGAAATTCCAGGGACGACTTCAAATGGAATATCCGCTTCAAAAAGCTCTTCCGCTTCTTCACCGCCACGGCCAAAGACGTAAGGATCGCCGCCCTTCAAGCGAACGACACATTTGCCTTCACGCGCTTTCGTCACGAGCAAACCGCTGAGTTCTTCCTGTGACATCGCGTGAACTTTACAACGTTTCCCCGCGTAAATGATTTCCGCCTTGGGAGCAAGCCGCAGCAAATCGGTGTTCACAAGCGCGTCGTAAATGACCACATCGGCGCGCCGCATCAACTCGGCGCCACGCAACGTGAGCAACCCCGCGTCGCCCGGGCCGGCACCGACCAGATATACAATTCCTTTGGACTTCATTAAGTTCTTAATTCATTCGCCAATTGTTCGCCTAATTCACTCGCTAGATTCAGCGGGCCTCGACGTTCACCGCGCCGGACAATTTTCGACAAATACGATACCGCGCGCAGCCAGATTTCATTCTCAGAAATTTCCGCATAAGCGGCCACAGCACTCTGGCAACCGCCACCCATCCCTCGAAGAAATGCGCGTTCCGCCGTGACACAATGCCACGTCGCAGGATCATTCAATTTCTGGCAAACAGCATCGATCCGCTCGTCGTTCTGGCGCGATTCAATTCCAATCGCCGCCTGGCCAACACACGGAAGCATATCGTCTGCGGCAATGGGCGTGGCGAAAATACCATCGGGAATTCCTTCGCCGGAAAGAACGCCATTCGCGTCGATTTCAAATTGTAATCGCTGCAAACCAGCCGCCGCCAAAATGGTTCCGCGCAACTCAGGATTGCTCGCGAGTTTTTGCAGGCGCGTTCCCACGTTGCCGCGAATCGGCACGATATTTAAATCGGGGCGACGCTCAAGAAGCTGCGCGCTCCGTCGCGTGCTGCTGGTGGCGATGGTTGCACCGTGCGGCAAATCAGCAATTCCCAATCTGGATTTTGCAATCAAGACATCTCGAACATCCACGCGTTTTCCGGCGGCGCCGAGTTTCAAACCATCGGGCAAGATGGTGGGCAAATCCTTCAAGCTGTGAACGGCAAAATCAGCCTCGCCACTCAGCATCGCGTCCTCCAACTCTTTCGTGAAAAGTCCGCGCGGCAAAGTGGCATCAATGCGAGCCATCGACGCCTTTTGTAATTTGTCGCCCGTCGTCTTGATGATTTTCAATTCAAAGGGCTGCCCGGGAAATTGCGTCCGGCAATATGCGAGAACCGCGTTGGATTGCGCGAGCGCCAGTGCGCTGCCGCGTGTGGCGATCAAAATAGTTTTTCCAGTTGGGATCATTTTATTGGAACAGCGTGGAACGAGAAATCGGAGTTAAACGCACGGACGCAAGGACGCGAAGTTGACACATTCGAACGGCGGGTCGAGAACTTGAACTGGCCAAACCATGCCGCCAAGATTTTTGAAAACTTTGCGTTGAAACTCTTCTGCATGGTTCCAGCGGAGCCGTCATTCGTAGATAAGTTTTGAGCCGGTAGGCAATTCGTTCGAAGCGGAAAATTGCAGAAGCGCTTTCGCTTTTTCGCTGATGATTTTTTCGCATTGCATCACTTCGCTGCGCCGTTGTTTGAGGTAGTCGTCCGCGATCGCCTGGAGATCATCAATGTTGTAGAGATAAACGTTTTCCAAAAAATTAACCTCGGGATCAATGTCGCGCGGAACGGCAATGTCGATGAGCAAAAGCGAACGGTTTTTGCGCAGTTTCATCAGCGGTTCAAGCTTGGCGCGGTCAAGAATGTGATGCGGAGCGGCGGTGCTGCTGATGACAATGTCAACGTTGGCAAACTCACTGGCCCAATTATCGAAATGGACGGCGCGTCCGCTCAATTCCGCCGCGAGCGCAACTGCGCGGTCGTGGGAACGATTTGAAACGATGATACTGTTCGCGCCACGGGAAAGGAGTGCGCGCGCCGTTTTCTCACTGGTTTCACCCGCACCAATCACCATCACCTGACGGTCGCCGAGCGAGTTGAAAATTTTCTGCGCCAATTCAACCGCGACTGATCCAACCGAGACGCTGCCGCGTTGAATATTCGTTTCGGTGCGAATTTGTTTTGAGACGTTGAAGGCGCGCTGGAACGCTTTGTTCAGCCGGCTGCCGGTGTGTTTGTGGCTCAGCGCCAAGTCGTAGGCTTTTTTCAATTGCCCAAGAATTTCGGTTTCGCCAAGCACCATGGAATCGAGTCCGCAGGCGACTTTGAAAAGGTGCTCCAAACTTTTTGGTTCGCACAGCGTGTAAATTTCGCCGTTGAGTTGCTCGCGATAATTGTGATGATCGATCAAAAAATTGTGCAACGCGGGGAACGCTTGCCGGGGATCAAGTTGGGTGGCGACGTAAATTTCGACACGGTTGCAGGTGGAAAGAATGACCGCCTCGTCCGCAATTCCAGCACTGCGCAATTTCTGGAGTGCGGCGGGGATGATCGTTTCGGAAAAAGCAAACCGCTCCCGCACCGTGACAGGCGAGGAATGATGGCTTAATCCAATGACGACAATGGGCATGAGTTAAGGTTCGGATTGTGCGTTTTCGCTGGCGAATTTTTCAACGGGCGACGTGTCGAGCTTGGAACCACGTTCCGCTTTGGCATTGGGTGAATGCAGCGGGGACATCAAACTCGATCCCCAAAAGGTTAGCGCCACGAAGATAAACAGCCCGATTGTTCCCCAGGCAAAACGGCGTCCCCGCTGGGAAAACTTCCAACGCATCAAAATCAAACCGAGGCACATTAACCAAACGAGGGCGGACCAAAGTATTTTTGGAGCGTCTTTAAAAAAATCGCCGCGAATCTGGTTGAACCAAACGGCGCTGACCACAAGCCCGATACTCAGCATGATAAAGCCGCCCACCAAAAGCCGGCCCATGACCAATTCAAGGCGCTGGATGGGCGGCAGCAGGGAAACGACCGCACGAAGTTTGTGGAATTTTAGGTTATGTTCCTGCGTGAGATACATCATTCCCGCGACCGAACTTAGCCCAAACGCGCCGTATGATAGAGCAAACAGTGCCACGTGCAAACTTAGCCAACCGCCGGTGAATTGCGGCACCGTTGTTTGCACATCGAGGCCGGGCATCAACGCAAAGACTCCAATGGCAAAAAGGATTGGTGAAACGAACGCTCCAAGAAATCGAAGCCGCGCCCAGAGACCCAACAATAGATACGAAGCAACCATCGTCCACGTGACAAACATGGTAGCCTCGAAAAGATTGTGAACCGGACAACGATCGAGCGAAAACCCTCGCTTGATCATGGCGGTGGTGTGAAACACGGAAGCAATTAAAAGCAGGCTGTAATTGACCCGATTGTCCTGGCGAAATCCTTTTCGCCAGAGAAAAAAGGAGTAAACCATGCTGATTCCGTAGAAAAGCACGGCAAGAGCGAATGATGTTTTATCGGTCAACCAAACCACGAGGTCAGGTTAATGCAGGTGGACATCGCCGCAAGCTGGAATTCCCGCCCTAGTCGCTCTCTATTTTCCTGGAATCGGCATATTTTCGATTTAGTAATTGCCATAAAGCAAACGTTTACATAGCTTCGCCGCCGCCATTTTTGGCAGTGATAATCTGTTTAGCATAAACAACATGAAAACATCTGTTCGCAATTTCAGCATCTCCGTTTTATTGACCTTCGCGCCTTTTTCTCGCGCTTCCGACGTGGATAATTTTCTTGCCGCCAAAGGCCAGGCGTTCCGTCAAACCAACGCGTCCGCACCGGTGCAAATCAGCAGTGACGAGCCGTTTCGCGTCGTCACATCAGTCAGCCCCGGCGTGCCTGGGGCGGTGACCGGCGCCACGTTGCTCCTACCGAATAACCAACTCGTGACACTCGAAGACGAAGGCAATGGCGCGTTTCACAGCGAGGCTTCGTTTACGACCAAATCTCAACTGGACGCGCAAGTCGGTCCGGGTCTCTATAAATTTACCATCTTCACCGCCAACGATGGCACGAATCACGCGGCGCTCACGCTGCCAGCGGACATGTATCCCTCCACACCGCACGTCGCCAACTGGCTTGACTCGCAGGATGTGGATTCGGCCCTGCCCTTCACGCTGCGGTGGGATCCGTTCACCAATGGAACGGCCAATGATTACATCGTTTTCAGCCTTGCGGACGGTGGTGACAATGACATTTTCAGCACGCCGTTCCTGCTGGAATCCAACGCGCTCACCGGCACAAACACGTCCGCCCTGATTCCCGCCAACACCCTGGCTCCCAGTCAAAGCTATAATGCGCGCGTGTTGTTCGTTAAACGCACAGGCATCAACACCACGAATATTCCCGGCGCGACGGGACTTTCGGGTTACTACAAGGAAACCACGCTTCTGTTGAACACTTTGCCCAGTCCCCCGGACGCAGGCCGCATTGAATTCATGGCCCGCAATTTTTCCGCCGCCGAAACAGATCCGGTTGCGGAAGTCACCGTCACGCGCAGCGGCAGCCAGGGCACTGTTACCGTCGAGTTCACGACCAGCAACGGCTCCGCCACCGATGGCGCAGATTACGAGGGTGTCGCTACAACTCTTACTTTCAATGATGGCGAAACCGTGACGAACATCGCCATCCCATTGCATGAGGATTTTCTTCTCGAAGGCAACGAGACGGTCAACCTGACTCTTTCCTCTCCGACGGGTGGCGCAGAGCTTGGCAGTCGCAGCAACGCCACGCTCAACATCCTCGACAATGAGGTCCGCGCTGCTGGTATTTTGCAATTTTCTCTCGTGAAAGTTTCCGTCGCCGAATCGGCCCCGGCCGTCAACGTGAATATTGCCCGCATTGGCGGCACTGCGGGCACCGTGAGCGTGAACTTCCATACTGTTGGCGGAACGGCCATCAGCGACGTGGACTTTGTTTCCACCAACGGCACGGTGACGTTCGGTCCCGGCATCGCCAGCAAGATAATACCCATTCGCATCCTGAGCGACACACTCGACGAAACAAATGAAACTTTTTCTGTGGTTCTGGATTCCACCACCGGCGGCGCGGCGCTCGGCTCAAACACCACCGCCACCGTGACCATTACCGATGACGACACGGCGGGAATGCTGGCGTTTAGTGCCGCGACTTATGCCACCAATGAAAATGCAACCGTCGCCTTGATTACAGTGTTGCGCACCGGTGGCCTGGCCAGTGGCGTGACGGTGGATTTTACGACGCTGGATGGCGTCACCAATCCGGCAACTGCGGGAGTGGACTACATCACCAACAGCGGTACGCTGACGTTTGGTTCGAACGAATTGAAAAAAGTTTTCACCGTTGCCTTGATAAATGATTTCGAGATTGAGACCAACGAAACAGTCAGATTGCTCCTGAGCAACCCGACCGGCGGCGCGCGGCTGGGCGCAATTTCCAACGCCACGCTCCGCATTCTGGATGACGAATCCACCTTATCCTTCACCAACGCCAATTACACCGTCACCGAAGCCGGCCTCAAGTTGAACATCAACGTCGTGCGCACCGGCGCGCGACTGACGCCTGTCACGGTGGATTTCAACACCACCGACGGCACGGCGGGATCCACGAATGATTATCGAGGGACCAACGGCACGCTGACGTTCCTGCCGAATGTCGCTTTTAAAACCATTTCCATTCCCATCGCCAACGACACAATTGTGGATGGCAATGAAACGTTCATGGTAAGCCTGTCCAATCCGCAGGGCGGCGCGCTGCTGGGCAGCCTGACCAATACGACCGTGACGATCCTGGACAACGACAAGGGCGGCGTCATCAGCTTTGGCCTCACCAATTACGTCGCAACCGAGTTGGGCAAGAATGCCTCCATCCTGCTTAAGCGTACCGGCGGCCTCGCCAGTGGCGTGACGGTGGATTTCATCACCACCGAAGGCAGCGCAACGGAGGGATTGGATTACTCCAACGCAACGCAAACCGTCACCTTCAAAGCCGGTGAAATTTCCAAAATCATCCTGGTGCCGATCCTCAACGACGCGCTCGACGAAACGAACGAAACGGTCTTGCTCTCTTTAACCAACGCCACCGGCGGCGCAAGTCTCGGCTTGTCTCATGCCACGCTGTCGATCACTGACGATGACGTGGGCGGTACGATTGTTCTGAGCGCGGCATCCTATGCCACGAACGAGAACTCCGAGGCTTTCATCATCACCGTGAAACGTTCCGGCGGAGTCGCGAGTGGCGTGTCCGTAGATTTTGCCACGCAAGACGGCGTCGCGCTCGCCGGTCAGGACTACATAGCCACGAACGGCACGCTCTACTTTGCCTCCAACGAACTGACCAAAGTTATATCCGTGTCGATTACCAATGACCTACTGGCTGAGGGCAACGAAACCTTTAGCTTCAGACTCACCAACGCCACCGGCGGCGCGGTCATCGGTGCTATCAGCAACGCCACGTTGACGATTCGGGATGACGAATCCAGCATCAGCTTCACCAACGCCGCCTACACCGTCAGCGAGACCGGCCCTTCTGTTTCTATCACTGCCGTCCGTTCTGGTTCACTCAACACTGCCGTCTCTGTTCAATTCACGACGGTGAATGGCTCGGCCATTTCACCCAATGATTACCGGGGTACCAACCTCACCTTGAATTTTGCGGTAAATGTCAGCCAGCAAACCGTCATCATCCCCATCGTTAGTGATACGCTGGATGAAAATAACGAAACCTTTAACGCCGTTTTGTCTAATCCACTTGGCGGTGTACAGCTCGGCACGGTGACCAACACGGTTGTCACGATCACGGATGATGATACGGGTGGAATCGTTCAATTTGGCGCAGCGACTTTCTCCGTGTCGGAAGGCACGGCCAATGCCAGCATCACTATTACCCGCACTGGCGGTCTTGCCAGCGGTGTCACCTTGCAGTTCACCACCGCCGCTGCGGGCAACACGGCCACGGTCGGCTCTGACTACACAGCGGTTACCACCAA
Source organism: Verrucomicrobiota bacterium (assembly GCA_043775015.1). GTDB lineage: Bacteria > Verrucomicrobiota > Verrucomicrobiia > Limisphaerales > CANJXF01 > CANJXF01. Next base: position 6,062 of record JAYVSV010000087.1, on the reverse strand, counting down.
CCTCACCTTCAACGTCGGTGAAACTATTAAAACGGTTTTGATTCCAATTGTAGCCGACTCCCTCAGTGAGCCCACCGAAACGGTGAACCTCATCCTCAGCGCCCCGACCGGCGGAGCGATTCTCGGAACTCAGACCACCGCTATTTTGAATATAGCGGACAAACCCGATCCAAACGCGATTCCGCTCAACGGCCCGTTGTTCATCACTGGCACCATCAACGGCGCAGCCTACACCTCGTTGACCAACTCGGCGTTGGCGGCCGACAATCCGGGTGGTCTTTTTCAAGTCTCAGCCAATTGGACCACAGGCAGCGGACTCTCCACCGTGCTGCACCTCATGACCGTGGATGTGTTCCCCCAACAAATTGGTTCCTTTAATCTGGACAACAACAGTGGCAATCACGGATTCGCCACTTATACATCCACGCCTTTCTCCGGTGCCGCCGGGGCGAGAACCTGGGGAGTTGCGGATGGCTCGATAACGGATGGCAGTTCCGGCACATTTACGTTTGATGCCATTGACCACACCGCCAAGCTGGCGACGGGCAGGTTCACGCTCCATATGCGCGAAACCACCGGGGATATTGCGGGTACATTCATCAACGTGACCGGCAGCTTCCGTATCCATCTTCAATAAAAAGTAGTTTTCGAAAAATCAAACGCCCCGTGCAAATTGCCCGGGGCGTTTTTATTTTCAACAACGAGAAAATGCAATTTAGGCCACAGATACACACCGATGGACACGGATCATAAGAACCGGGATAAAACGTCGGTTCGCTCGTCAGAGAAGCCCGACACCGATCCCGCCATTCGTGTTAATCAAAGTGCTTCCGTGGTTGATGACTTCTTCCTCCGTTTCCAATTTAGAATTTGGGTATAGAAAAACGCAAAGTGAAAAGCATCCAAACGGATCCGTCGCCACTACGGTTTGAATGCGACGGCGCGGCGGAAAGAGGTTTCGACCTGGCCGGGCGGGCGTTTCGCATTGTAAGCCAATCCAGCCATCATGCCGCTGGCCAATGCGGTTGAAACTGAAGTTCCGTTCACATAATAACTTGATCCACCAAACGAAATTACGGTTGCTCCAGGAAGAATCACATCAACGAATGAGCCACGGTTCGCATACGACGCAACCGTACCCGAACGATCCGCAGCGGAAGTAACTGCGATCACTTCGGGATAAGCAGCAGGATAAGTAGGCGTCGTCACGGGCTGATTTCCGGCGGCGGCAAAAATGGGAATGTTCTTTTGCGAAACTTGCGCAATGAGCCTTCGGAGAAATTCGCTGTCTCCTTCACTGCCAAGGCTGAGCGACAACATATTGGCCCCGCCGTTGACGGCTGCGGTGATGCCCTTTCCGACGTCAAAAGTGGTGGTGGTTGGATAAGGCCCGTAAACATCGACCGGCAAGATTCTGATGGAGGCGGTTTGCCCCGTCATCATGCTGTTGAGCCCGATCAAAATGGTTTCCGCCATGCTTGTGCCGTGCATCGGAAGGTCGCCGTTCACGTTCGCGTCACCGGCCACCGACAAGCTGGCCAGCATGAATCCCTGCATGTTGTCGTTCAAACGCTGTACCGCCGTGTCGATCAGGCCAATGGTAATTTGTTTGCCATCGCCGGGTCCTGCGCTCGCCTTGAGATTGAACGGCGAACTTCCATCGACTGAAGCGATTTTGAAAGGGCTCGGTTTTTCGAGAGAGTAATTGGAGTCAATCGAGGCAACGCTGTCCACATGGGAAAGTTGTTCGCGTGCGGCATTCGCGGCCAGTTCGTCGGGAAATTCGAGAAGATACGAATCGGTTCCTTCCAATTTCCCAATGACTTTTCCGCCAAGTTGTTGAGCGAGGGCATCGATGTTCATGGAGGAACCGGGTTTCAGCGTCACGATCAGATGATTTTTTATGACCTTGTTTTTACCGAGTACGACCGTGTTTTTCTCGGTCCGAATGAGCTGCGTCGCTTTTTCAACGCCGGTTCGGAAAACGAGCAGTCGCGAAACGGAATTACTTTGCGGTGAGATTTCAAAACTTAATTTTCCGAGCAGAAAGCGCAGGGCTTCCGTTTGTGAAAGATTTTTGAACGTTGCCGTTCCTGAATAGGAGATACCCGGCTCCATGTAAACTTCCCAACCGGTCAGGCTGCCAATTTTTTTGAGCAACTGCGGAAGCTCAACTCCTGAAACATCGGCATCGAATGTTTTTTTATCAGCGTGCCAAACCAGCGGCTCATTCGCGGCGTTTGCCGTCAGTGCGAAAAGGCAGAGGGCGAGGATCAACCCGCCAAATTGCACACAGCTCTTTTTCATGACCGTTTGAATATACAAGCATTGACAGGCAAAGCCATGAAAACGTTCGCTACGGTGACGAAAGGCGGAAGAATTGCGAAGCGGAAGCTGGTGGAATGGTGACGCGGTTTTGATTGTTCGTAACCACAACTGTATTTGTCACTGCGGCCCAAACAATCGGCGGGGTCAAGTCGGGAGTTGCCTGGAGCGAAAAACCGTCGGGCGACAGTGGCCAGGTCAAAACCGCCTGATTTCCTGAACGGGTGATTTCCAGTGGTTGAGTGAAGAACTGGAATGCCAGCGCGTAGCTTTCGGGGCTGGAAACGTTGGTCAATCCACCCTTTTTGAGCACTTGAATGTCATAGCGGCCCGACGAAAGTCCGGTCGAGAAAATGTGTTCAACGTTGTCCACCGTGCTGACACTGAGCGAAATCGGATTGGTGTTTCCAATTTTGTAGAGATAAAGGTTGAGGTTATTGATGTCGGTCTCCCCAAATTGGCGATTCCAAACCAGAGTCGTCGTGAGCGTGAACGGGAGTCCCACGGGCAAATCAAAATAATAATGGTTCACGCGGTCATTCGGAACACTGCTGCTGATCGAGTTGAAATCCCACCCGATGAGCGAGGCAACATTTGATGTGCTACTCTCGGGCGGGTGTGGGTCGTCCACTGCAACCGCTGTCGATTCAACAAAAGAAAATTTCCCGGCAGCAAGTTGTTTGTAGGAATTATACACGTTAAGAATGCCGGCACCGAATCTCGTATCCAGCGGAGTCGTGGTGGTGTGCGCCCAGTTCGTCGGCTTCACGGCACCGTTGAACAACAGCGCTTTAAGCGTGCGAATGTCAGAAGCCGCGTTGATCGTCCCTGCCCCGCCATCGCCGCGAAGTCCCGCTTGCACAAGAATGGCCGCCGCACCCGCGACCAGTGGAGTGGAAAAACTAGTCGCGCCAGCAGGAGCGGTGATGTCGGGTTTGGAACGTCCGTTATCCAGGGTCGGGCCAATGCTCGAAGCGCCACCAAAAGCGGCGACGCCAATTCCGTTGTAAGCCGTCGCAGGCGCGCTGGGCGGGCCACCGTTACCTGCTCCAGAAACAAACAGCGTGTTGTTCAGCGCGGCAAAATTATCGTATTCGGAATCGACATTGGTTTGAGGGGGTGAGACTCCAAAGATGAAGCTCTGATTGACGATTTTTGCTTGAATTGGAATTCCAACAGTAATGATCGGTAGATAAAAATTATTTGCTTCGTAGTTGTCCACATGCGCAACGCCTGGCGCAACACCGACCGCTGTTCCATAAAAATTTCCGGCAACGCTGTCGGCATGGCTAGACTCTATCCCAAGGGCGTTCGGATAATTCGACGCGCTGCCGTCGATGGAAATATAGGTGATAAGATTGGTGGGCTGGCCTATGGCAAATGGATTGACCTGCCACGCCGTGCCGTCAAAATTTTCAGGCGCTTCCGACTGCGCCACGTTCACTCCGGTGCCGATGAGCGTGGAATCCGAGGATCGCAGCAAAGTAACACCGATGGTGTCGAGTGTCGTGGCAAAGCTTGAACCGATCGAAAACGAAATGACGAACAGCAGGGCTAATCGGTTTTTTATAGTCATTCTAATGGGAGACATCATGCCAGAATACAATCTCCTTTGCAACCGGACGCGTGTTTGGCTTGGGTTGGTTTGGTGGGGCGAGGCTACGGACGAGCCGCTGTAATTCCTTTTCGGTCGGAGACGGCTCGCGAGGACGCTCGTCCCACCGCGTGTTCCGTGCTGACCTACTACGGCGCGTCCAATTCCGAACTACTTCGGAGGCTGGTCCTGATTGCGGGTGCGAAGGTTGCGGATCATCTGGCGGATTTCCCGTCCGCCTTTTGCCCCAATGTAAAAAAGCAAAAAACCATACCAGAAGATGGATGCAAAAATCATCACAGCCCAAAAGATGGCGAACAGTTGATTCATACGGTTTCTTTCGCGAGGATTTTTTGACGCGCAGAGTTGTTGGGGCCGTTCGACTTCAACATGGATCCAACGAACATTCCCAGAAAGGACAATCCGAAGGCCGCAGCACCCGCCAGTTGTGGAGCGATTTGAAATGCTTTACTCAAGCGACCTGCCGTCACCAGATAATTTATGAAAAGAAAAGTCAACGGACCCAACGCGCCGAGAATCAGCGCCGCGAACGCACCAGTTGAATTGGCGCGCGGCCAATAAAGTCCCGCGACCACCAGCGTGAAAATGCTCGAAATATAAATGCTTCCCGTCACCGCGAGATAATCCCACGCGTTGCCCGGCATCTGGTACCAAAGTCCGTAGAAAACCAGAAAAACACCGATCACCAAAACGAGTCCGCGGGTGATCAGCAGTTGTGTTTTACCCGAGAGCGGATTCTTGAAACACGGCATGATGAGGTCGTTGTAAATCACCGTCGCCCAGGTAAGAAGATAACCGCTATCGGTGGACATTTCCGCTGCGAGCATCCCCGCGATCACCAATCCGATGATGCCGACGGGCAAAATGGTCGAGAGATAAACGGGCATCGCAGTCAGGCTGTTCACGCCGACCGGCAAGCCGCCGCGATTGCTGAAATAAACCATGGCCGCCGCGCCCCAGAGCACGGGCAAGGCGAATCGTCCGACAAAATAAAACGACGTGCGCGTGTAGATTTTCTTGGCGACGTGTTCGTCTTTCGAGGCCAGGACGCGTGAGATTTGCGTTTGCCACGTACAGGCGACCGCGATCTGGAAAACGAACATCCAAAGAATGTAGGTCCAACCAAGGTTGCTGGAGTGAAATGGATTAAATGGATGCGCGGCCACACGACCTGCGACTTCTGGCGCGGCATTATATTTTGTCCAAAGCTGGTTGATGAGCGAAGTCCAGCCAACGTCGGCAATCACCAGGATCGAGACGATGACAATGCCCAAACCCATGACCAGAAATTGCAAGTAGTCCGTGACCAGGACGGAAAGCATTCCGCCGAAAACCGTGTAAAGCAAAACGAGCGAGAGCAGCGCCGTCATCACCCATTCCAAATATTTTGAGGGCATTCCGGTTGCGTGAACTAAAAAATCTCCTCCGAGCCGGAGAAAAATGCCCATGTTCAAAACGCCGCCGAGCACGACAAAGAAACCCGCCAGCCAGCGCACTTTTGTTCCAAACCGTTTTTGAAACAATTCCGGGATGGTCATCACTCCGGCGGCACGCAGCGGTTGAATCACGAAACCAGTTCTCCCGACCAAAAACATCGCGGCAGCAGTCAGGACCCCAATCGTCGCACCGGCCAAACCTTTTTCGTAACCGAGCTGCGCGGCATACATCAACGTGACGACTCCCAGTTCGGTGGCCGCCAGGGACGCAATGCCCAGGTTCACATCCATCTCACGGCCCGCGACCGCGAAGTCTTCGACGTTGCGCACGTAGCGTCGCATCCAGATTCCTGCCGTCATGCACCCGGCGAGGTAAACCACGATGATGATCCAATCGAGCAGCGTCAGGGTCATGATGAAAGTAGAAAGGAGGCAGAAGTCAAAAGCCTGAAGAATCTCGACCATCCGGCGTCGCTTCCCGCATGAAGATTGAACCCGAACTCCGAAGTAGCGGCGGGCGTCTCGCCTGCCGTAGAGCCGTGGCGTCTCGCCCGGCGGTTCATGGCATAGAAAATTTTAGACCGCTCCAAAACATGCGACGGTTCTTTCCGGGCGGCGAGACGCCAGCCCTCTACGGCGGGCGAGACGCCCGCCGCTACACCGCGTTCTACTTCGGAGTTCGGGTT
>JAYVSV010000086.1:0-37343 GCA_043775015.1 Verrucomicrobiota bacterium | reverse complement strand
CAAAGCAAAAACCCGTCCTCCTCTTTACCAATCGTCCAAAATAACCAGTCCTGTTTTGCTAACTACAAAAAAGTCCTGTTTTGAAAACTACACGACAGTCTGCCAGAATGAGTTTGCGTAATTCCGCCGCAATGATTGGATTGGTAGTCCCAGATTGTTGCAACCAATTCGTGGCAAGCTGCTGCCAACGCACGTCGCTTTGTCCGCGCAATGTTTTCACGAGCAAAAGCACCGCCCGGGCGCGCACGGTCGGCGGCGATTGCGATAGATTACTCAGCAAAGAAACATCCAACACGTCGCTCCCGCTTTTCCGGCCCGCCGCCAGCAGGATCGTCCACGCAGATAACGTTTCGGCATGATAATGGTTGCTCGCCAGTGCCTGACGCGCGTTGGCAATCGCTTGCGCCGGATTATTTTCACGCAACGCAATCTCTGCTAAACCAAGCAACGCCTGGCAGTTCGCAGAGTTGAATTGAAGTGCCTGCTGAAAAAAGATTTTGGCCAGTGCCGGTTCCCCTTCATTAAAGAAAACTTTGCCCAAACGGCTTGCGACTCTGCTGGGTTGCGGTGGTTCCGCTGGAATAACCACCTGTCCGCCAGTCGCAACCGTTGCCTGCGCTACAGCCAGAGTAGTCTGATATTGTTGATAGAAGGTTTGAGCAGTCGCTATCACAGCCAACCCTTGGGTGCTCGCCGCTTCCACCCGCACATCCTTAAGCAGGCTGTAAATCTGACCCAAGGCAGGACGCAACCAGAGCAAGGGTTCGTTTTGCACCGATTGAGAAATTTGCGCATAAGTATCCGCTGCTTCGGAAAACCGGCCCTGTCGGAAAAGACAATCGCCCGCTAGAGCTAGAAGCTTGGATTTCTGACCGAGATCATTGACGCCTACCAAAGCCAGGTCAATCGCTGCCAGGGCCCCGGCGTAGTCGCCCTTCTGCAACGTGTCACGAATCGTCAGCAAAATGTTCCCATTCACCGCCATGGTCGGTGTCCGCTTACGAAAGGCCTCGGCGCTTTTCTTTCTTTTCATAAAAAAATTGGCTCAACGCCATCGCTGGTTAGTTGAGCCATTCGGTAGTCATTCTTTGGTGTTCCTCGAATGGCTTCGAAAAGTATTTATCCCTGCTCTACAACCAGCAGGTATTCCACCCGGCGGTTTTTTACCCGCCGGATTGCTTCTTTTGTGGAAGTGAACTTTATCCGCTCACAAAATCGTAAAAAGGATGGGCTATAAGTTTTTCCGGGAATGGGTTGGATCCGAATCGCACCTACAGTCTTCGTTGCTACATTTTTCCGGAAATGGGAATTAACAAATGGCAAGGCAACCAACGTCGCGGAACAACAGCCGAGAAACTTCAAAAAGCTTTTTCGTGAAAGGCGTGTTTTCATCGTTTCCGTTGCGAAGTTAATCTTGAACGGGGGGTGGGATGTCAACAATTATTTTCAAAATATTTTTCCACCATGAGCCAAGTCATTTTCAAATGCGCGTTCGTTTCGCTGGTTTTCCTTTTTGAAATTCAATTGCGCGCGGATACGATTGCGTTTTTCTATGCGTTGGACAAAGATTTCGACGCACTCAAAGCCCAGGCAGAACCAGCGGGGCAATCCATAAAAGTCGGCACGCGCATCCTCGCCGTTTTACAAATCAAAACGCACAAAGTCTATGGTGTGAAAATGGGTTCGGGCGCAGTGGAGACGGCGGCTTCCGCGCAAGCGTTGCTGGCTCGCGTAAAATGTGACGCAGCGTTTTCAATCGGCCCCGTCGGCGCGCTTTCCGATAAACTGAAAATCGACTCGTGGATTCGCGTCGGAGAAGTTGTTAATTACCAGAAAGGTTCGTGGACAAAATCCGGCTTTCAACTTTCGCCTTCACCCATGTCGAGCCTACTAACCAACAGCACAGACAAATTTAATTTGCCAGAACTCTTTCAAAAGCTCGACGCAATCAAAGTCGCGTCCGGGGAAATCTTCATCGCATCGGATGATTATCGCTCGCAACTTCGCGAAACAACTGGCGCGGATGCCGTGGACATGAATCTTTTTGGATTAATTGCTGTTTGCGCCGATCATCGTTTGCCGCTGACGTGTTGGCGCGTCGTAAGTGATAAAGCCAATGACAATGCGAGTGAAGATTTTCGTAAGTTTGCCAGTAGCTATAATGGCGCAGGCGGCAAAGCGGTGGCTGAATTGATTGCAAATTTACCGGCCAATCTAAATTCGCCAACATCCTACCCCAATTTGAACAAAGCTCTGTCAAAGTGAATCCATGACCTGTTTCTTGCGCGGAATTTCCCAATTGCAGTTTCTGCATTACGGCGCAATGATCGCGAAATTGAGTGTTAAAATGATTGTGCAAATACTTACTCGACTCTTTCAAAACGAATGATCGAAGCGCGCGACTTGAAAAAAAGTTTCGGGTCGCATCGCGTCCTGGGTGGCGTGACTTTTAAAATCGAGACAGGCGAGTCGGTCGTCATCATTGGCGCGAGCGGCGGCGGCAAAAGTATTTTGCTCAAACATTTGATCGGTTTGCTCGAACCGGATTCCGGCGAGGTGCTGATTGATGGGGATTCGCTCACGCACAAAAATGAACGTGAGTTGCTGGAAGTTCGGAAAAAATTTGGGATGCTTTTTCAAAGCGCGGCGCTTTTCGATTCGATGACGGTGGAAGAAAACGTTTCATTTGTGCTGCGGCGTGAAGGAAAAATGAAAGAGGCGGACATCCGAAAGCGGGTCGCCGAGGTTTTGGAGATGGTGGACCTCGGTGGAACCCAGACGAAAATGCCGGCGGAACTTTCCGGCGGCATGCGCAAACGAGTTGGGCTGGCGCGCGCTATTATTTATCGCCCGGAAATTTTGCTCTACGACGAACCGACGACAGGCCTGGACCCGATTGTGGCCGACAGCATCGACCAACTTATTCTGCGCGTGGTGGAACGATTGAAAGTCACTTCGATCGTGGTGACGCATGACATGCGCAGCGCGAGGAGAGTTGGCCAAAGAATCCTGATGCTGCACCAGGGAAAGATTTACACGAGCGGAACGCCGGATGAATTATTTCAGTCGAAAGATCCGGTGATTCACCGTTTTGTGAATGGAATTTCTGATCCGAAAGAACATAATTTTTGAACAATCTCGTATGAAAACTGAATTGAAAGTCGGCGTTTTTGTCTCCATCGGCCTGATCCTGCTCGCCGTCCTGATGCTGAATTTCAGCAAGGGCGTCTCGTTTTTCAAAAAAACTTACAAAATCAGATTGCTGTCGGACAACGTCGGCGGAATCAAAGAGCAGGCCGCCGTGCTGATGTCCGGCGTGAAGGTCGGCAATGTTGTCAGCACAACTCTCTCGACAAACGGGTCGGTGTTGATCGGTCTTGAGATCGACAACGAATTTAGAATTGATCACAACGCAAAATTCCTGATCGATTCACAAGGTTTTCTCGGAGATCAATACGTCGCAATTATCGTCACCAATAACAGCGGGACGTTTCTGACCAACAACCAACTCGTTCTCAGCGAGCCATCGGTCAATTTGCAGGAAACCATGCGCTCGACGGCCAGCCTGTTCCAACAATCGCAATCCACCATGAAAATTCTGGAGGAGGCCATTTCGAATATTAACCGCACGATTTTGAACGACGGCACGTTGACCCGCTTTTCCCAGTCGATCAGCAACCTGCAATTGATTTCCGGCAATGCCAATCAAACATTGGGAGCCATTGATCGTCTGGTGGAAAACAATGGTCCGGTGATCAGTTCGTCGTTGAGTAACCTGCATGATTTCTCGGCTGATCTGAAAACGTTGCTCGCGACCAACCAAATTCAAATCACCGCGGCCGTGAAAAATTTGGCATCCGCCTCCGTCACAGTGAACGAACTGCTCAATGATGTGAAGGCCACCAACGGCCTGGCCGGAGCTTTGCTGCGCGATGAACAATTGAAATTGCAAATCAGTTTATTGGTCACCAACCTGAATAATGCGACCGTCAATCTCGGCAATTTCGGAAGCAATTTGAATCAACGCGGGATTTGGTCCATGCTCTGGAAACCAAAAGTGCCGAAGGAATCGGATCGATAATTTATGTCGCTGTGGGTCATACGAACTTTATTTTTGCTGCTGTGCACGACGGCCGGCTACGCAGTTAGTTTCGTGCAACCCGAACTGATTCAGGGACAGTTCTACGGACTCGCAATTGGTTTTGGCCTCGGATGGTTGCTGATTGCCGTTGATGAAATGTTGAAAGGCTTTTCGCTCCGGGCCTTTTCCGCAGCCACGTTCGGTCTCGCCCTTGGTTTCCTAATCGCCTGGCTCATTGATCATTCGGAATTGTTTTCCTTTGCGCCCGAGAAAACACGCTGGATCATTCGACTCAGCCTTTTCTTGGCCTTCGGTTACATCGGAATGGTTCTGGCGATGCGCAGCAACAAGGAAGATTTTTCTCTCATCATTCCCTACGTTCGCTTCGCGTCGCAAAACAAGCCGGACAATCTCATTCTGCTCGACACCAGCGTCATCATCGACGGTCGCATCGCGGATTTGATCGAGGCAAATTTTGTCGAGGGACTCGTCATCGTGCCGCGCTTTGTCCTGCGCGAATTGCAATATGTGGCCGACTCCAATGACCCGATCCGCCGTTCACGAGGGCGGCGTGGGTTGGAAGTTCTTTCGCGCATTCAGCAAAACAAGCGCAACGAAGTCAAGATTCATGAGGGCGATTTTCCCGAAGAAAAAGAAGTCGATGCCAAGCTGGTGAAACTGGCACGCGCGCTGAATGCGAAACTGTTCACGAACGATTTCAATCTTGGTAAAGTGGCGGAGCTGCAATCGGTGGTTTATGTGAACTTGAATGAATTGGCCAATGCCTTGAAGCCGGTGATTTTGCCCGGCGAATCGTTTAATTTGCGCATCGTGCGCGAAGGAAAAGACAAGGGGCAGGGCGTCGGATATCTCAACGACGGCACCATGGTCGTGGTCAACCAGGGACAAGCCATGATCGGTCAACAAGTGCAGGTGCAGGTGCAAAGTTTGCTGCAAACCGGCGCGGGAGTAATTGTCTTCGCAGATATAAAAAGTCCTTTGGTTACTTGATTTTGTTTGCGGGCGCAGGATGATGAGGTATGGACTTTGCCACTGTCTTCAAAACGTTTAATTCCGCCGAAGCCAACCTCATCGCAGCACAGTTGGAAGCGGCCGGATTCGAGCCAACCATTCTCAACGAATATTCCACGCTTACGCTCGGATCACCGAACACTGCTGGCGGCATTCGCGTCCAAGTTCCGGAAACCCAAGCCGTCGATGCACGCGCCTTGATTGACTCCACCGTGAACGCCACGACGACTCCCAGCGACGAGGCCGCTCAATCCGATTCGTAGAATCCCAGCGGATGATTTGGGATCAAAGCCATTCCTTCGTCACTTGAAAGGAACTCAACAAAGTAGTCTCAGCCGATTGGAAAAACTTTTGCCGTCCGGCGAAATTTCATTCTCACCCGAAATTTGCTGGCAAAATTCCGGCGACAAATGGTTTGCCACACATTTGCCGGAAGCAGTCGCGTTTCCGCGCAGCACCGAATCGGTTTCGGCCATTTTAAAGTTCGCCAACCAGCATCGCATTCCGGTGACGGCGCGCGGTGCGGGGTTCGGTTATGTAGGCGGTTGTGTTCCAGTGCGCGGCGGAATTGCGCTGTCGCTCGCGCGCATGAATCGCATCAAGGAAATTCATTCCGGCGATTTCGTCGCGGTCGTGGAACCGGGGGTGATCACCAAAACGTTGCAAGATGCGGCGGAACGAAAACATCTCTACTATCCACCGGACCCGGCGAGCCTTGCGGATTGCAGTCTCGGCGGAAATATCGCGACGAATGCCGGCGGTCCGCGCTGTTTAAAATACGGAGTGACGCGCGATTATGTTCTCGGGGTAGAGGCGGTTTTAGCCGATGGAACCGTGGTTCGTCTTGGCAGCCGCACGCATAAAAACAAAACCGGTTTTGAACTCGCGCGCCTGTTTGTCGGCTCGGAAGGAATGCTGGGAATTGTCACGGAAGCGACTTTGAAGCTGTTGCCGCTGCCGCCCTATCGCGCCTGCCTCGCGGTTGGTTTTAATTCAATGAAGTCGGCGGCGAAAACAATCAGCGCAATTTTCCGGGGCGGTTTCCTTCCGTGTGCTCTGGAAGTTGCGGACGCCTTCACGCTCGCTGCGGCACGCAAACGCACCGGCAGCAAACGCCTGGAAGGATGTCACGCGTTGATCATCGTGGAGTTGGACGGACGGGAAAAATCAGTTCGCGGCGAGCTTCGAGATTTGGAAGAAATCGTGCGCGAACAGAAACATGTTTTTGTGCAGCGAGCGCTCGGTTCCAAGGAGACGGAATTGATCTGGCAACTGCGCCGCGAATTTTCGTTTTCACTACGCGACACGGGCTTGACCAAACTCAATGAGGACATCGTGGTTCCCCGCGGGCGGTTGGAGGATCTATTTCGGTTCACCGCCGCCTTGCAAAAAAAACATGGCATCGCCCTCGCCTGCTTCGGTCACGCTGGCGATGGCAACATCCATTGCAACGTGATGTACGACGATAAACTTCCCAATATTGTCGCTCGCAGCGAAAAAGTTCTCGACGAACTTTTCGCGCAGATTATCGCCTGGAATGGAGTGATCACTGGCGAGCACGGAATTGGTTTGGCGAAGAAACGTTGGTGGCCACTGGCGGTTTCGGCGGAAGTGCGCGAGTTGCATCGAACCATTAAAAGAGTGCTGGATCCAAACGACATTTTGAATCCCGGCAAGTTCGTAGAATAAAAATTCACCACCAAGGCCCACTGCGGCGAAACCGCAACCCCACCGGAGCGCCGAACGGAAAAATTTTGTTGGAAATGCGCGATCCTTCGGCCTTGTATGGCGAACAAAAAAACGCTAATTGTTCAGCGGTTTTCGAAACTATTTTTGGGCAGATTAACGGCGATCGCGATATCCACCGCCACCACCCCGACGCTCTCCACCACCGCCACCGCCGCCTGGAGGACGATCTTCACGTGGGCGAGCTTCGTTGACGGTCAGCGGACGACCTTGAAAATCTTTTTCATGGAACATTGAGACTGCTTTGTCAGCGTCATCTTTTGAAGCCATTTCGATGAAGGCAAAACCGCGTGACCGTCCGGTCGTGCGATCTTGCATGATGTTGACGGACAGGACAGATCCCGCTTGTGAGAAGTGATCCTGAAGGTCGTTTTCTGTGGCTGTGAACGTGAGGTTTCCGACGAATAGTTTAGCTGACATATTGCTTTCTTTGACTTTTATTTGTTTGACTTGAAGAGTGGTTACAAACAGCAGGCAACCAGCTCGTTTTCCATTTTGGAATGGGAAAACACTAGGCCGAAACAGGAAACAGGCAAACAAAAAACGTGTCGGGAAAACTCTGATTTTTACCACGCCTCGGCGCGGCCGGAAGCTCTCGTATCGGCCGTGCCAACCAACCCTTTTCCGTTCGGATTCTTGCCGACGGCTTGCGTGACCCCGAGTGAATCCACCGGTTTCAAAACGTGCCCAAGCGTTTCTAATTCACGAGAGGTTTTTTGACCAAGCGCGTTCTCCACTTTCAACTCGTTCGGGCTCCATTGATGGTGAAAACGGGGCGTGGCAATTGCTTGGTCGATGTTCATGCCGTAGTCAAGGACGTTGATAATCGCAAGTACCGTTTGGCTGATGATGGTCGGTCCGCCCGCCGCGCCGACGGAAAGAATGGGTTTTCCATTTTTCAAAACGAGCGTGGGACTCATGCTGGAGAGCGGGCGTTTGCCGGGCGCAACGGCGTTGGCTTCCGCGCCCACTAGGCCAAAGAAATTCGGCACACCGGGTTGCGCGGAAAAATCATCCATTTGATTGTTTAGAACGACGCCCGTTCCGGGGATAACCACCTTCGATCCGAAACTGGTGTTCACCGTAGCTGTACACGCAACCCAATTACCTTCCGCATCTGCCGCTGAGAAATGCGTGGTGTGTTTGCCGAACACGTCGTCGTTCGATTTTTCCGGTGTGCCATGTTGAGGAACGACCGTGGCATGGTGCAAATCGATTTTACTCGCGAGTGTTTTCGCATATTTTTCGCTGACCAATCCACGAGGCACTTTGGCAAAGGCCGGATCGCCGAGCCAAAAGGCGCGGTCGGCAAACGCCAGGCTCATTGCTTCAGCCACCAGATGAATCATCTCGGGCGAATTGGACGCCATTTTCTTGAGGTCGAATTGGTTGAGGACGTTGAGAATTTCCGCAACGTGAACTCCGCCGGAACTGGGAGGTGGGAAGCTGACGATCGTATGTCCGCGATATTCGGTGAAGATCGGCTCACGAAATTCGATGCGATAATTTTTCAAGTCGTCCGCCCGCATAATGCCGCCATTTTGCTTCATCCATTTCTCCGTCGCGTCAGCGAATGCTCCACCGTAAAACCAGCCGATGCCGTTTTTGGCCACCTCGCGATAAGTGTTGGCGAGGTCGGTCTGTTGAAGGATTTCGCCCGGCTCAAATGGTTTTCCGTCGTGAAGAAAAACCGCCTTCGAACTTTCAAATTTCGACAGGTCATCCGCCACATGTTTCAACACGTTGGCGTAATGAGCTGTCACCGGAAAACCCTCGTCCGCGATTTTGGCGGCGCTCAAAAGATGGTCGCGAAAAGGAAGTTTGCCGCAACGACGAATCGCCGCCTCATACGCAGCCAGCGAACCAGGAACTCCACTGGCCAGCGCGCCCAATTGACTCAGGTCGGCGTCCGCTTTTCCCTCGCGAAGAAACATATTGCGCGTGGCCGCAGCGGGAGCCATTTCGCGACCGTCAATGGCCAAAAATTTACCATTCTTCAAACGGATCAGCATGAAACAGCCGCCGCCAATCCCGGAATTAAACCCATCCACCACACCAAGCGTCAGAGCCGTTGCGACCGCGGCATCCACAGCATTGCCGCCTTGTTTGAGCGCATTGATTCCGGCGCGCGTAGCAATCTCATTCACACTCGCTACTGCGCCATGTTCGCCTGTCGCAAGGTCAGCGCGGAGAGATTCCGGCAATATGAAAAAAGAAAAGCAAACCAGTAACAATGCCGCGACTCGCGACTGGGCGCCTGTCTTGGGCTGAAAAAGAAATCGAATTTTCAAAACGGCAAATTTCATGTCAGCGTGAAAATCTCATCGGCATCAACTTTGTGGCAAGAGGAATCGCGGGACACTTGGTTGGGCAGGGGAACAGGCGCGGAACAGCCAACTCACCAAACTAAATTCGTCACACTCATTCCGGCGTGGAATTCTCCGTGACCATCAGTGAAGGCAAAATTTCCGGCAGCGGTTTTTGGCCGATGCCAGCCAAGTGTGTTATTGGCGAAGGAAGAAGGATCTGCCGCGAAACATCCGTCCCCGAACAAAACTGTTTTGGATGGATTCCTCACACTGCCGCTGGTTTTGCCTCCAAGTCCGGTCGTGAACGCGCTGGCGTACCCACCGAAGTTGAAGAAATAAGAATTACCCACCCAATCATAAAGCCGCTTGGGGATCGTGTCTGACCGGCCTTGATCGAGCGGACAGGTGGCCACCTTCTCGTTCAAGCCATAGTCGTTCAATGGACGGTCGATGCGATTGAACAAGTTGCCTTGCGCGGTATCCAAGTTATTCGACTCCCGTCCGGCCCAGACAAACCAATCCATCCCATCCAAGGCCACGTTCGTTGACGTCCAGAAATATTTCTCCCCGAAATCGGGCAGATACATGTGCATCGAAGCACCGGCTTGGCGAAGGTTGGAGAGACATTGCGTCGTCAGCGCCTTTTGTTTGGCTTTGGAAAGCGCGGGCAGCAACAGTCCTGCGAGAATGGCAATGATGGCAATAACCACCAGTAACTCAATCAGCGTAAAGGCGAGGTTTTGTTTCGAGCGCATCGTAAGCAGGATTAATTTCGGTTTCGACGAACGGAGAATAAATTTTCTTCAAACTGATTTTATTCTCTGCTTTTAGAACGGCCACCTGTTCGGGGTAGTCACGGCTCAAAGTAGAAAATTTTTCCAATTTTCTTCCTTTGGCGGTTGGCAACCTATCGCGAGCCAGGTTAGCAGTAAAGTTTCCAAAGATATAAATGTGGAAGCGCGAGGATTCAGTGCATTATGTCTTGGATCATGAAAATTACGTCTGCCGCCTTCAATTGTAGCGCACCCGATTTGAAATCTTGTCCGGAAGAAAATCTGCCTGAGTTCGCGTTCATCGGACGCTCGAACGTCGGCAAGTCATCCCTGCTGAACGCGTTGGCCGGGCGCAAGGATTTAGCTCGAGTTTCCAAAACTCCGGGGTTCACCAAGATGATCAATATTTTCACGATCAATAATTCGTGGCGCATGGTTGATCTTCCCGGATACGGGTTCGCTCACGTTGCGAGGGAGAACAAGGAAAAATTCAATGCGGCGGTGAACGACTATCTAGTCAATCGCGAAAATCTTTTTGGAGTCTTTGTCCTGATTGATTCCCGGCATCCTCCTCAGAAAATCGATTTGGAATTCGTCCATTGGCTCGGACGTAAATCGGTTTCGATCGTGCTGGTGTTCACGAAATCGGACAAACTGAAACCGGCGCAGGTGCAGAAAAATATCGAGTTGTTCAAGGCAAGCATCGCGGAATGGTCTGAGGAATTGCCGGATATTTTCACCTGTTCATCCGTCACCAAACAAGGATTGCCGCAACTGCTGGAGGTCATCGACGGTGTTTTGCAGTCGGAAGGTTTTGCGCGACCCGCTTGAGTTTGTCTGGTGCGTTTCTTATTTGTCCGCGCTCAAAGAGCTTTTGCTAACAACGCGGAGCGCACGACATTCCGTAATTTTCCCCTTGCAAAAGCGGTCCGGAAAGCAAAGTTTCCTCTCCAACAACTCACTTCCAATGCAAAGAAATATTATGAAACGGCTCTTCACAACCATTCTGGCACTTGCGGCCATCTCAACTACAACCGCGTTTGCGGACGACACGGACGCGCTCGCTGGAAAATGGACGCTCGAGAAAGCAAATGATCAGGGTCAGTCGCTAACTCGCATGCTGGAAATTAAACAAAATAAATTCACGCTCACCATTCTGCGCGACGGCGATAAAGTCGTTATGTATGTAGAAGGCGACATCAAAGCAGAAAAACTGGGACCGTTTAACACCGTCAAGTTTACAAATATGAAGGTCGGAAGATCTTCTTCGGAAACCCAACAATTCGATGAAGAGCGCACTTCGATTTATCAACTTGGAGAAGACACGTTGGCGCTGGCATCGGAACTGGACGCCGAGCGCACCCAAAAGCCGAGCTTGGACGTTTACAAAAAAACGGCAGGCGCAGCGAGCGAGCCACTGACATTGTACCTGGATAAAATTGTGATGCATCAAACGCCGCAGGTCGCGACGTGGTTCGTCTGTTTCGAAGCGAAAACCGATGGAGCCATGCAGCGGTTTAATGTTCCCAATCAAAGCTACGACAAAGACGGCGTCACCATTCCGATGGGTCTCAAAATTGCCAACGTCCGCCCTGGGCAGACCTGCACCTTCAAATGCCAGTTGGACGACATCGAAACGGACGTTTGCACGGATGACATTGACAATACCAGCAGCGGAAAATTCACCGTGACCGAGAGCGGTTCACAGGAATTCAAACCGGAAGACCATTGGCGTTACACCGTTTACTGGCACCTCAAGTAAGTTCGCAGCTTGCCCAAAAGATCTGCGGCGAAATAAGGCTTTAGCAATTGTATAGTTGCTCGAATAAATGTGAAGGTCTGAAAGGCCGCATGCCAAAGTGGTGAAGGCACTGCAAACAAAAAGATGGTGCGCGGTGCAGGTTTCGAACCTGCGACCCCTACCGTGTGAAGGTAATGCTCTACCACTGAGCTAACCGCGCGAATAACACAAATGTGCCAACGGAACCGATCCCCACGCCAACTCATTCGTTGCCTGAAAAATTAAAAGGCATTCAGTTTGCACGCAAGATATTTTGGCCGAGGTTCGATCCCGGCACGTTTTTGCAACTTAACCTGACAATGAAAATTTATTTCGTGGAAACCCCGCCATGAACTGAGCTTGCTAGGAAATGCAAGCGAAGATATTTTATTGCAGTCATCCTATGCCTAGGAAAAAACCGCCAACTTCCGTACGCGCCTTTACGCTGATTGAACTTTTGGTCGTAATTGCGATTATCGCCATTCTGGCAGGGCTTCTCTTGCCCGCTCTTGCGAAGGCCAAAGTAAAGGCCCAAAGGATCGGGTGTCTGAACAACTTAACCGAATCCATGTAGTGGGAAATGGGGAGTACACGCCTCCGGCGTGTGATTTGCGGCGTCGCGCCGCAAAACTCGTCCCACAAACTGATTCACCGAACGGTGAGCTTGAAGGGTGTGATACAGTTGACGGCGCGACGCCGTCCATCCCGCGATGGCGGGACGAGACGCGTGCGCTCCCAAATCCGACTGCATCGTTCCGGCTTAAAGCAACTCGCGTACGGTTGGATCATGTATAATGGGGATAATAATGGCAAAATTGTTTCGGCAAATCCGATTATTTCCGCAAACAACGCCAACGTCGATTGCTGGTGTCCGGGGTATGTTAATTCGTTTGCCACAGTCAACGGATATTACGGGGCGTTTCCGTATGACCGTTCCAATGAACAGGCAGTTAAAAATGGCGTTCTTTACCCTTACGTCAAGACCACGGGCGTATATAAATGTCCGGCAGACAAAACCGTGATCTTCAATGCGCCCGCCGCGCGAAGTTTTTCCATGAATGGGTGGATGAACGGAAATGAGTTTGGCAATCTGTCACTCGCTTTCAGGTTGTTCAAAAAAGACTCTGAAATGAAGAATCCTTCGAAGCTGTGGATTCTGTTAGACGAGGATGAGAAGAGCATCAACGACGGGATGTTTCTCGTAAACATGGGCGGCGACTCCAGGGGGCTGGTGGATGCTCCTGCCCGGCGGCACGGTAACAGTTTTGCTCTCAATTTTGCCGATGGCCATTCCGAAATTTTTCGATTGCTCGATGAGCGCACGAAGAACTGGACGAGTCTCCCCATCCCGCGGGACAATCCGGTGAATCGTGATTGGGTTGCCCTGACGAATATTTCCACGGAGTTGCGGTAACAGGGATAAATCAAAACGATTCGAGCGACAGAATTGCCTTGGTTTTTCGTATTCCGCTTCCGCTTGTTTGGGAAGTGTTTGTGAGTTACGGCACTTTTGGATTCTTAATCCGCAAAGAAACCATAATCGGGAAGTGATCACTCGGATAATTTCCGTTTTCTGAAAACGTCACGATTTCCGTAATGTCGGCGGCCACGCCGTTTCGGGTTAAAATCCAATCAATGCGCGGTCCGCCCACTGGTGCTTTGGAAAAGTTGTTAAAAGTGCCAATGCCTTCATTGCTCCGGGTTTTCGCAGTGGGCCAGGTATCGGTTAAAAACCCGCCTTCCGTCAGGATGGAATAGGCTTTGTTGTTGCCTCCTGCAGCATTGAAATCACCGGTCACGATTACCGGAATTGAATTGCTCAACGCCTGGATGCGTTCACGGAGCAAGGCCGCAGCTTTTTCACGGGCGTGCTGAACTTCATGGTCGAAATGCGTGTTGAACAGATAGAAGGGTTCATTTGAGTTGTGATCCAGAAATTTTATCCATGTGACCATGCGCCGGTTTTTGTTGCCCCAAGTGGCGGAGCCAATGACATCAGGCGTATCTGAGAGCCAAAAATGGTCAAAGGCCAGTGGGCGGAAACGATCTTTGCGAAAGAACACCGCCATGAATTCTCCACGACTGCCGCCGTCCCGGCCGAGACCAATCCAAGCGTATTCGGGAAAATCTTCCGACAAATCGTTCAACTGAGAATAGAGACCTTCCTGGGTGCCGATGATGTCCGGCGCGGTTTTACGCAGACAATCCCGCATGATGGGCCGTCGGCTCGCCCAGGCATTCGGCTGATTGGTCGAGGCATAACGCAGATTAAAACTCATCACGCGAAGAGTGGAATCTTTCGCTGAGATCGCGTGATTGAAGGAGAGAAGGAGCAACGTGGTCAGAAGTAGTTTCATTATTTTTGTGGCAATTTGAACTTTTGATACAGCTAACGGATCATCGGTGGCAAGCTTGGCTGATTTGCCCCGGTTCGCGAGAACCAGCGACGGAGCAAGCCCGGTTTCGCGGCGAACCGTTGCGTGGCGATGTCGCGGAAGCGGTTGCGCAAATTGTTCTTCGCCCACGACATGAAAATCAGATTGTTCACGACGCAAAGTGAGAGCCACAGGAGCAGGATGACGTGGGTGTCAAAGTTCATTACGGAAAACAGCCGCAGAGTCGCGGCGGTGGTCATGCAGACGAAGAATGCAACCCAGGGAATCACCAGAATGCGACCAATGGCTTCGTTGCCGGCGCGGTTCACCTTCGGGCTGCTCAGTCCGCACCACATACTCACCCAACTGAGAGCAAACAGGTCCATCACGAAAACGGTCATCCCGCTGAGCCACATCATCACCCAGAGCGAGTAATCCTCTGTGTTATTCATTTCCTGTTCCTGGAGTCCGGCAAAGAGAAAAACCAGATCAACGACCAGAATGAACACGGCCGGGCCGGCGAATTGCCGCAGGAGCGCGAGTTTTTGGCCATGTAGAATTTCGTTAACCGAGATCGGAGTGGAAAGGAGCAGTTCGAGCGCGCCGCTTTTTCGATCCTGCACAAAACGATAACAAGCTTCCGAAGTGATCCAGAATTTTAGAATGGTATGCAGGAGAACTGCCGTAAAAATATAGACAGGAATGCTGGCCCACTCTTTTGGCCAGGTGGCCAATCCCCAGATCCAGAGAGTACCGAACAGAATAAGCACGGCCCAAAGGAAAGTGATTTTAAACGGATCCCGGGCCGCCAGCCACAAGAACGGATTGATGTTCAACAAATGATTGCGGCGGGTGTTTTCATGTTTTGATTTGCTGGAGAAAACAAGCTTCCAGAACGCGCGAAACTTCATGGGTGACGCCGCACGATCCTGCCAGGCGCGCGGGACGATCACGCTGGCGAGAACGAGGAAGAGCCAACCGTATCCGTGAGTCAATGCCACTGGCATCCAGAAATCTCTGGGAGTGAATCCAATCCCCTGTCTAAACGCGGAGAAACATGAGAAGGCCGGGCTGAAAATAAGTAACGCCGTCGAGGTCGTGCGTTGGTTGTTGGCAATATTCAGGCCAAGCTCCACCAGCGGTGTGCCGCCCAACACAATTAGTAAAACGAAGAAGGCGAGCGACATCGCGCGCCGTTCATCCCGGCAAACAGCGGAGGCAAACATGCCAATGGAGAGTGAGAGAAAAAGCAGGTTCGTGGCAACGAGCGCCACTCTCCAGAATTCACCAGATGTCACTCCGCCCATCAGCAATGAAATGGCAAGAATTGGAAATGCCGCGAGTAATCCGTAGAAAGTATTCAGGGAATT
Organism: Verrucomicrobiota bacterium; assembly: GCA_043775015.1. Lineage (GTDB taxonomy): Bacteria > Verrucomicrobiota > Verrucomicrobiia > Limisphaerales > CANJXF01 > CANJXF01. Next base: position 21,877 of record JAYVSV010000086.1, on the reverse strand, counting down.
AGCCACCAGTTTTCCGGCGACGATGTCGTATCCTTTCAAGTCAGTCAGAAACAAGAGGCCGAGGGTTCCTTCCCGCTTTTCTTCGCTCAAACAATCCGCCGTCACTTTCGTTCCAGCGGCGATGCTGTAGAGAAAGAGCAGCGTGGAAAGCGGGTAAAAGAGAGCCTGGCCAAGCCGGTCGAAAGCATCGTTGCTGGCAATAATCATGATCCAACCGCCAATGGCGAGAGCGACCAGTGCGCCAGCGATGCGAACCAGATAGGTCACGCGTTTCCGCGAAGCGACCCGCAGTTCTCGTTCAACGATGGGAAGAAAAGTCATGTTATGCCGCGCTCACAATTACAGGAGGCACGTTGGCTGGCGGAAGAAGATTCGCAGGCTTTCTCGCGATGGCTCCGTCGGAGGCGATTTCGCGCAAGCGGCTGTAGAGATTTCGTCTGGCCCAAAGGATAAAAGCGATGTCTTTGACCACCCACAAAAAGGTTGTGATCCAAGTCAGCAAGGGAAGGCCAAAGAACGTCTTCGACAAGAGAAAGATTTGGATTATCTGCAACAACGTCGTGGCAAACCAAGGAATGATCATGACGAAGAGAAATGTTTTCATCAGAGCCACGCTGGCCTTTCGGTTGACGAGGCCCAACCACATCGCCACCCATCCGTAGGTGATGAGGTCGAGAACCGAATTGACGAGGCCAACAACCAGATCGAAATAGTAAGTCTGTGTGAGGATAGACCCTCTTGTCTCCAGAACCCCGACCAAAATCTGAAGAGCAAGGATCAAAACGACGGGCAGAAAAAACAAACGCTTCAGCGCGAGCCATTGGCCCTGAATCATTTCCTTCACGGTCAGAGGTGTGCAAAGAAGAAGTTCCAACGCGCCATTGCGATGCCCTTCGACGAAAAATTTACTGGCTTGCGACGCCATCCAAATGAGCAGCGCAAGACCCAGGAAAGCGCCAACACCTTGAATGATCGAATTAGAATTTCCTGATCCAAAACTTGTCAGGCACGCCGCAGTCATAATCACCAAGCCGATCCACAGGAATAATTGAAAGATGAAACCTGGCCTCGGGGTTCGCGCAACCAACCAGCAAACGGGATTGAGTTGCATGAGTTTGGCGCGAAAGCGTTTGCGCCGTTCTGGTGAACCAAAACGCAGGTTGTAAGAACGCGATTCGCTTTTTTCCGGCGAAGTTTTCTGCTGCCAAAGTCGCGGCGTGTAGTAACTGGCGAGACCCAGAAACACCCAACCCGACGCGTTGGAGATGGCGAGACAACTCCAGAACTGTTTGTAATTTTTTGACAAGGTCATCGCAAAAATGGTTCCCGGACTTGCCGCCGCGAGAAAGAGCCTTTTCATGGAAGTCCACTGGTAGAAAGGGTCGAGCAGGGGGAATCCAACCAGCACCAGCGCGAGAAGAAAAAACGTGGTGTGAAGCGCTTTTTGTGAATCGTGGTTGATCGACGACACAAACATTCCCAAGGCGAGCGAGAAAAAAAGGCCGTTGACCAAAACCAGTTGCATCCGCCAGAAATCGGCACCGGTGACTCCGCCCATGAGCAACGGCAAAGCGAGCACCGGAAAAATGGCGAGCAGTCCGTAAAACGATTGGAGTGAACTGGAAATCAGTTTGCCGAGAATAATGTCGTAGCCGCGCAAGTCGGTCAGAAACAAAAGACCGAGAGTTCCTTCGCGACGCTCTTCGCTGATTGAATCCGAAGTCAGAACGACTCCGGCAAAGCAGGCGAAGATGAAACTGAGCCAGCCTAAAGTCATGAAGAGAACCGATCCCACGCTGAAAGCACCGCCTGTTCTGGTTTTCACAGCGAGAAGGATGCCGGTAATAATAATGCCTACCACCGCCGTGTAGATGCGGATGCGATATGTGATTTTGCTCCGCGCGGCAACGCGTAGTTCTCGTTCAACAATGGGAAGCAGCGTCATGGTGATTCGTTCAACCGCTCACGAAGATGAAGGTTCGGTTTTTCAATTGCTCGAATAACTTAAACGCCGTCCACACCGTCAATGACATGAGCAATAAAGTTTGGAACAGGCGAATCGAGTTCGCCGTTGCCGGGTGGATACCGTCCATTTCAAAAATTACCGGAAGTAGAAAGGCGGGAAGAAACAGGGTCAGCAAACAGGTGAGAAACCATGCGGCCAGAAAGTTTTTAATTCTCAGGGCAAAATAGAGCCCGACGACCGGGACAACGATGAAGTCGCGAATGGCTGGAAAGATTTCAAACTCCGGTCGATCCCATCCGAAATTCCCATAATAGTGATTGGGCGCGACGATCACGCTGAGGATAAGAATGAAAAACGCAGGAAGAAATTGTCCCCAGATTCCCCACAAGCGCCCCCGGATAATCTGTCCCTCCTGTAACGGGGTGACGAGCAGCAGTTCGAGTGCGCCGTTCTGTTTCTCGCGTTGAAAACTGCTGACCGCACTGAAGGCGATGCTGGCGAGCAGGCCATGTTTCAGCAGGTTGCATCCCTGGTGGAGCATCGTGAAGTCGGTCCCGATCAGCCAGGAGATGAAACTGATGATGACGAAACACCAACCCCATTTGCTCAGGCGCGCGCTCCATGAATATTGTTGCAGCCAGCCGACGGGATTGCGCGACAACCGTTCGTGGTTGCGGCGCTGAAAGGTGCCGAGCCAATAGCGCGGGGTGCAAAATGTTTTTTGCAGCCACTCTTGGCGAAGCGATGGCGCATTTTCCTGCCAGCTCGATTTCAATCGGAAAGCGGCGAACAACATCACCAAAAAGAAAATTAAAACAGCCCCAGCCAACAATGAAATGGCGGTGGGTAAAGTGGAATTCACTGCAGGAACACCGCCCAATCCCATCCAGAGATTTTGCGATGTGAAAAAGAACATGTGCAACACGATACGCGCAACTTCCAACAGGTTCCCACTCCTCAATCCCACGACAAATAACATCAGCTTCAAAAAGATTAACGCGAAGCAAGCGGCGAAAATTTCCGCCAGAATGAGCGCGCGCGACCATTGGCGGGCGAACGAAGAGGCGAGTAATCCGGCTGCGAGCGCTAGACAAAGTGCGGTGAGATCCAAAACCAGGCTGCACAGAACATCGGCTTTTGTGATTCCACCGAGGACAAAGGGAATCGCCAGCACGGGAAACACCGCGATGATCAGGGTTAGCGAACGCATCGCGTGAATGCTTCCTTTGCCGAGGATAATTTCGATGGCTCTGAGCGGTGTTAAAAAAAGGAGGCCAAGTGTTCCCTCGCGTTTCTCCCGGCTGATGCAATCGGCCGAGAGAATGGGGACAACAATCCAAATGCCGAAAAAAATCAGCAAGCTCATCATGTCAAACGCTTGCTTGCCGGAATGCGTATTGGGCTGGTTAGAGAGGAGAACGCCAAAAAGAATAGTCATCGCCGCCGCACCGAAGGTTCGCAGCCAATAATTCACCGGACGCCGTGCCTCGGCGCGGAGTTCACGGATGATGATCGGTAGAATGGTCATTTGATTTAGACCGGCACCAAAGCGAAGGATCGGTCCTTCAATTCAAAATACAAAAGAACAGCGGCGAGGCTCGTCACGAAGGTCAGCAAAAGCGCCTGGGAAAATCCGAAGTAGAACGATGGGATGAATAAAGTCAGACCCGCCGTGAGTAACCAAGCCACCACGAAATTTTTCAAGTGCATCGCGAAATAAAGTCCGACCACTGGGATGAATAGAAAATGAAGGATTGCACTCGAAACATTTCCCAAACGAAAGAGAACGGACGTCAGCAGCAGAATCAAAAACGCCGGGAAAAATTGACCCCAGATTCCCCAGAGTCGTCCGAGAATGATTTCTCGTTCTCCCAATGAAGTCACGAGCAACAGTTCCAACGCGCCGTTCTGCTTTTCCCTCTGAAAACTCGCCACCGCACTGAAGGCCATGCTGAGAAACAATCCCGTCGCCAGCCAGCGCCAACCTTGGGGAATCAAACGCACATCTTCTGCCATCAACCATGAGACTCCGAGAATGATGATGAAGCACCAAGCCCATTTGCTGGAGCGGGCGCTCCACGAATATTGCTGGAGCCAGCCAACCGGGTTTCTCGTCAGGCGCGATCGGTTTTGTTGACGAAGCAATCCGAGCGCGATCCTGGGTCGGCAAAAAAATTCTTGAACCCAACGACTGTTTTGCGATGGCGGATTTTCCTGCCAATTTTTTTTAAGCCGGTCTGCCGAGCAAATCGCGGCGATGGCAAAGGTCAGAATCCCGACCGCCAGAATCGAAAGGGAAAACCAAACGATTTCAGGCACGCCGAACGTTGTCACCAGAGGCTGGAAACTCGAGTGATCGAAGAAAACATCGATCAGCACCGCGAATCGGTGCATCAGACTGGTGGGGCCGCCGGCGGTTCCAGCCAAAAAAAAGTTCGCCGCAGTCAAAAAGACAAACCCTAAAATCGCCGCGAAAATTTCGGCCAGAATAATCGCGCGCGTCCACTGCCGACACAATGTTGAGGCGAGTAACCCGGCAGCGAGCGAAAACGAGAGCGCAGCTAAATTGAAGAACAATGTCCAGAGAAGATCCGTGGTCGTGATGCCTCCCAGGATAATAGGAATGGTTACGATGGGGATGGCTGAGATGATCCAGGTTAACGATCGGATGGCGTGAATGGTGCCTTTGCCCAACACAATTTCAATCGGCTTCAACGGAGTGAGAAAAAGCAGTCCGAGAGTGCCTTCTCTTTTTTCGCGGCTGATGCAATCGGCGGTGAGCGCGGGAACTCCGATCCAAATGCCGCAAAAAATTCCGAAAGTTAAAAAGCTGAAGGCGCGAGTTCCGGAACCGGCGTTGGCGTCAGTCCAAAGAAAAAACCCCAGCACGACAATTAAAACTGCCGCACTGAACATGCGCAGGCGATAATTGACCGTCCGCCGCGCCTCGGCACGAAGCTCACGGACGATGATCGGGAGCACGTTCATTTTGGCTCACTGGGTTTCACCGCGCGTGACACGGATTCGATTCGCGAAATAGCGTGCGTCAGGATTTCACGATGGCTTGGATCGCTTTGCAGAAGTCCTCTTAGTTCGGGCAGAGCGGACTTAGCGTCCGCGCCAAAATTGGCTAAGCCTGTGATCGCCTGGAAGCGAACAGATTTATCTTCATGGCCGAGAAGCGATTTTAGAATTGGGACACTTAGTTCGGGATAGCTTTGAATAAACCGAAGTGGAAAAGCGATCCGACCTCGAAGTTCCTGATCGTTTAAAGAGTCGAATGCCTGCGCCAACCGTGGAACCGCTGCAGCCGCATTGGTCCGGAGGCAAACTGTCGCCCACCAGGCAACATTCCAATCATGGTTTTTGGGATCGAGAAGTCGGCCGATGCAGGAATCGAGCGATTCGTCTCCAAGTAAAATGAGCGTGGCCATCGCCGCACCGTGTAGCGACGAGTCTTTCCAACCGGGGCTGTTTACTGGATCGTGAGCGAGTTTTCGAAGAGAGGGGATTGCCGGTTTAGACAGCGGCCCCAGTTTTCCCAGAATGCCTAAAGCTTGTGCTCGGTGGTCGGGGCGTCCTTCGGGGAAGAAAAATCGAGCGAGCAAATCTGGTAGGAACCTCTGAAACTTGCTCTGAAACTTTCCTGGTGCGGGGGTTGGCTTCCAATCCAATTCGCGGACTAAATAACGGACACTGCGTGTATCCATTTCTGCCAGAGCTAATTTGTAGTCTGCCGCTTCTTCCGCTCCGGATCCATAGTTCCCAAGCCAGAAGGAAAGGTCTTCACCGCGAATGACAGGTTCGCGACGTGCGTGGTTTTGCCAGACAATAATTCCAGCAGCAATCGCAACGGCCCCCAAAATTGCGAAGAGTGGTTTGTGTTTCACGCGTTTGTCACCTACTGCGTTTCACCTCGTGTGACGCGGAGGAAAACTTCTTCGAGACCGAGTTCATCTTCCCAAAGGCCGGTGAATTTCACGCCGCCATGCACCAGTGTTTCGGGAAGAAATCCCGGATCAATTTCGTGCGTGGTGAACGTGACTTTAACCTGGCCATCCACGGCGACGGCATCGGCGACTTCGGCGCGCGATTTCAAAAGCTCAATCGCTTTTGAAGAATCGCCGGGGACGGTGACCCAATAAATCAAACCGGACGCCATCTGGTCGCGCACACCTTGCACCGGGCCGCTGTAAATCAATTTTCCTTTTTCAATAATTGCAACGCGGTTGCAGAGAGTTTGCAGTTCGCTGAGGATGTGTGACGAGATGATGATGGTTTTTCCGAGGCGTTGCAGTTCCTGCAAAATCGCCATCATCTCGATGCGCGCGCGGGGATCGAGTCCACTGGCCGGTTCATCGAGCAAGAGCAATTGCGGATCGTGAATCAACACACGCGCCAGGCCGAGTCGTTGTTGCATGCCGCGACTGAGCGCACCGATGAGCGCGCCTTTTTTTTCGCTCAAGCCGACGAGTTCCAGAACGTCGCTCACGGTCTTTTCGCGTTTCAACGTGGGAATTTTGTAACAAGCACCGAAGAAATCGAGATACTCCGTCACTTCCATGTCTTTATAGACGCCGAAAAAATCGGGCATGTAACCGATGACATGGCGGACGGCATCGGCTTGTTTCACGACGTCGTAGCCGAGTACTTCGGCCCGTCCCGCCGAGGGCGACAAGAACGTGGCGAGGATACGGAGCGTGGTGGTTTTGCCGGCACCATTGGAACCGATGAACCCAAACAGGTCGCCTTTGTTGATGGTGAGGTCGAGTGCATTGAGCGCCGTCATCGCGCCATAAGTGCGGGTGAGTCCGAAGGTTTGAACCGCCGGTATGGAAGTGTTGGCAGACATAAATTTGTGTGGCTGAGTTAGAGGGTGGGTGAATTTTCTTTTGGAACAACCAGGCGGAGCAACGTGTCCTGATGACTTCGTCTCGGGGTAAAACGATTCAAAGGTTTGGTCAACAAATGGCTGTCGTCCCACGCGAGCAGAATCATATTTCCCTGCTCGGCTAAGGAGGAAAGGTCGAGACCCGGGGGCGAGATCAAGAGCTGACCTGCTTGCGCTTGATTTAGCTGAGAACCGAACGAAGCGGCCATTGTGCAGAGCGGCACGTTGAACGACATCCGATTGTTCCCGAAGGTTTGGCGACGGCTTTGCGCCGCTTGGAAAAATTGTCCGCCGTTTTGCCGCACAAATTCCCCGAGAGCGATACCCTGGCTGGTGCTTCGCTTCACTTGGGTAACTTTTTTCGCAGGAAGGTCGCCCAAGGAATAAACCTGTCCAGCGATCACCACGCGCGCTTCGGTCAACTTTCGATCGAGCAAATTCTCCGCTTTGATTTGCCAGTTAGATCCGTCGCGCACGGCGGAAAGTTTCACAGGCAAATCCGCCGCCTCCAGCCAGTCGCTGACGTAAAGCTGGCTCGTCCAGACCGGCACCGAGACTTCCGCTGCAAAATTATTGGCGTGATGAATGATACTGGCGCGACTGTTTTCTTCGGCTCCACCGTAGCTGTAATTGAATTCGCCGCGCAGAGTGGCAAAAGGTTGTTCACCCGCGAGCGGATAACGTTTGTTCGCGGGAGAATAAATCGAGGCATAACCATGACCGCGCAAAACGGCACGGTCGTTGCGCGGGAAAACATCCACAATGTGCAGTTCATTAAATTCCGAATCGCCAGCGCGCAACTGGAAGCCGATGAAATAAATCAGGCCGGAAAAAAACAAAACGTAAGCCGGGAAAGTGATCCAGGTCAGCATCTGCCGGTTGATTTTCTTGAGCCAATAACGGTCGAGCGGGCCGATCACGAGCAGGTAAACCACGAGCAAGAACAGCAGCCAGGTGAGGGGAAGTTTGCGGACTTGTTTGCTGTCAATCATCGCGCCGAACACGCCGTCGATGCTCGAACCGCCGTAGTTGTTGTAGTCCGCCGTTTGATAAAGCGTGATCGGAACCTGCGCGAGTTTCGCCCAGAACCACGAACGATTTTTCCAGGAAATGAACGGCTCCCGCTCGGCGCTGAAATTCAGGAGCGTCAAGCGTCCGCGTCCACGAATCGCCTCGACCACCAGCGGAGTCCCTTGCTCGTTTACTTGAACCGTTCCGTCGCGAAGTGCGCCGGTGAAAACCAGCATTTCTTGTTGCTGGAATTTTTCGTCTGCAACCAATTCGGAGAAAGGATCCGGTCCCAGGACTTTGGGCTGAGAAACATTTTTCTTGGATTTCGTGGGAGGCGCGACGATCTCGTTTGTCGGCATCTTCACTTTGCCCTGCTGCATCCATTGCTGAAATGCAGATTCGGTTTTCATGGTTCGGCTCGCCGTCAATTGGCAGGGCAGCAAATCAGCCAGCCACGCGCTCGCCGACAAATCGGATAGTTGCTCCACGCTGACGACCAGATGGCCACCGCCATTGAGCCAGGCGAGCAATGCGTCGCGCTGCGGCACTTTCAATTCAAGTGCGGTTTCGGAATTGAGATAGAGAAGGTCGAGTCCTTCCAAGGCAATCGGGTTGTCGGGGAACATCGCGACTTGCAGCCGCGCGGGTTGGGATTGTAATTCCGGCTGAGTGGATTTGATGGGCGGAAGAATCGGAACGCCACTCACCGACCGGGAAAGTGCGCCGACCATCGGGATGTCCCAGGCGGTTTGCCGGCGTGGACGAGTATTGATTTGTTCGGCGAAAATTTTTCCACGTTCGTCCACCAGACGAAAATTCCAATTACCATGGCGCGAGCTGGAGAAGACGGGAACCACGACGCGTTTGCGTGTGTTGGTTGGCAATTCCAACGGGACGCGGCGAATCTGGCTGTCGTTGAATTGGCCGGACGAAATTTCAAAATAAGCGCTGAAAGACGGCCCGTCATTTCTGACTTCGCAGGTGATCGGAAACCAACTGGCCTCGGGCACAATCCCGTCGTAGCCGAGGAAAACATCAAACTGAAGCGCAGCCTGGGCGAAGTGGGCAAAGCCAAATGCGGCGATAAAAAAAGAGAAGAACCGTGCCAGCCAACCCCTTGACACCCCGACTTTAGCGCTTGAAGTCATATTGTGTTTGTCGTGATGAGGTTTTATATGCGGATGTTTTCTTCAAGAGAAGCCAATTCGATTTGCTCCAGAGTTGAGCAGCTCAACCTGCGGCAAACTGGACAATGCAAGAGGCCGGTAATATCCATGTGATCATCCCGATTAAAAATGGTGGGCGATGAGGGATTCGAACCCCCGACCCACTGCGTGTAAAGCAGTTGCGCTACCACTGCGCCAATCGCCCAACCTGAAAAAGATTAGCCCAAGGTCGAAACGGTTGGCAATCGCACAATTGAATCGCGATTAAACTTCTCCAGAGAAATTCTGTTGTCGCAACGTTTCATACAAAACCAGCGCGACGCAGTTGGATAAATTGAGCGAGCGCGATTCTTTGTTGAACATCGGAATGCGCAACCAGTTTTCGCGATGTTGCTCCAACAACGTTTTCGGCAAACCGGCGGTCTCTCTTCCAAAAATTAAATAATCGTCGGGAAGATAGTTTATCTCCGCATAGTTTTTTTCGCCTTCGGATTCTACGAACCACAAACGTGCCGAAGCTGGAAGTTGTTTCGAGAATTCGTCCCACCTCGGCCAGCGATGCCATTCCAATTGCTCCCAATAATCCATTCCCGCGCGCTTGAGTTGTTTGTCATCGAGTTTGAATCCAAGCGGCTCGATCAGGTGCAACCGCGAATTCGTCGCAGCGCAGAGTCGCGCGACGTTGCCGGTGTTCGGCGGTATTTCAGGTTCGACTAAAACGATGTTCATATTTGTAGCGGCGTGTCTGTGACCGCCGCAATGAGTCGCGATAAATTTCAGCGGCGGTCACCGACGCGCCGCTACAATCAATAAAAAACTTTCCACAAAACCAGCCCGTGCGCAGGCGCGGTCATCCCGGCGACGCGACGATCTTTGGTCGCCAGAATTTTGGGAACCTCGTCCGCACCGATTTTCCCCTGCCCGACTTGCACCAGTGTTCCGACAATTCCGCGACACATTTTATAGAGAAACCCGTCGCCTTCGATGATCACCGTCAGCGTCGAACCGCTCCGTTTGATGTCGCACCGGGTGAGCGTGCGAACGGTGGATTCCATTTCATAACTCCGCGTTCCAGCCAGCGATTTGAAATCGTGTTTGCCGACAAACCATTTTGCCGCAGAGCGCATCGACTTCAAATCGAGCGGCAATCCGACATGCCACGCCCGATTCTGCAAGAGCGGATTCATCGCGTAATGGTTCCAGATGACGTAGCGATATTGTTTGCCGGTTGCATCAAAGCGGGCGTGAAATTTCTCCGCGCACCGCACCGCTGACATGACCCGAATGTCGGCTGGCAAATGAGCATTGATAGCCAACGCCAATTTGCCCGGAGCCATTTTAAATTCGCTCTTCGGAATTTCCACATGGGCCACCATCCCCAGAGCATGGACGCCGGTGTCGGTGCGGCTGGAACTGTGAATACGTTTTGCGCTCGGAAAAATTTTGGCGAGCGCTTCTTCGACCTTTTGTTGAACGCCCAAGCCAATTTTCTGAACCTGCCAGCCGGCATAATTCGTCCCGTCGTAGGCGATGGTGAGTTTGAATTTCACAGAATTCGGAAAATTTTAGACACGAATTTCACGAATTAACACAAATTGAAAACTGCCATTTGTAATTCGTATTAATTCGTGTCTTCCTTCATGAATTAGCAAAGCTATCCAGATAACTTTGCAAAAGAATCGCAGCGGCGGTTTTGTCCACCTTCAATTTGCGTTTATCACGGCGCACATCGGCCTGGATTAAAAAGCGATTCGCCTGGGCGGAAGTCAATCGCTCGTCCCATAGCTTCATCGGTACAGCGATGGTTTCCTTCAACACGGCAACAAATTCCTGAACTTTCGCTGCCGCCGGGCCGTAACTGCCATCCATGTTGCGCGGAAGGCCGATTAAGATTTGATCCACCTGTTTCTCACGAATGATTTCCTTCAACCGAAAAAGAAAATCTGCGAACGGTTCCGCCAAAATAAATTCCAACGGTTGAGCAATCATCTGCATCTCGTCGCTGATGGCGACGCCGATGCGTTTGGTTCCGTGGTCAAGAGCAAGGATGCGCATAGTTGATTCAACGAATTTCCACGATGTGACTCCCTGCTTTCAAAGCAGCGATGATGAGTGGAAGTTTATTCCTGAAAGTTTCCAGCAGCGCATTCTTGCGACAATACGACGTGATCAGTTTGGTGCGCCGCGTATGCAATCGCGGCCAGAATATCCTCGCGTTCGAGGTCGGGATAGTCGTCCAGAATTTCCTCGTAGGAAGCGCCTGCGCTCAAGAGTTGCAAAACATCCGTCACTCGCATCCGCATTCCACGAATGCACGGGCGTCCGCCACATTTGCCGGGTTCAATGGTGATGCGTTTGAGAAGTTCTGCGTTCATGTGGAGAACTTAGTCAAATTATGGGAGGCGGACAAGCGGGTTGTTTACGAATCAACCGTTCATTTTTGCCACCGGCTTGCTCAACTTGCCGTCGGCGAGATCGCGTTTCATCTGCTCATCCCACGCATCGACTTGCCAGCCATGCAGACAACGCGCGACTTCCGCCCCTTCATCCAACGTCAGTTTGGTAATTGGCAGCTTTAATTTCTTGCAGCGTGCTCATGGTGAAAAAGTAACTGACAACCGTCTGGCAAACAAGTGCCGTTCCAAACCGTGGATGCGTTCATGAAGCGCTGCCTGCAAACGACGAATGTCCGTCTTTTCCTCGGGGGTGTTTGCTGTTTCGGCATAGCCAGCGTGATGTCGAGGAGTGCGCCATCTCCAATGCTCCACGTGGCCATCGGCGAACGCGAAGTTCTGGCCTTCATTGTGGCGATGCGTCGAAGAGTTCTGCCAAATTAAACTCGGCTCTTTGTAGAAAAGAAACAGTCCGTCCTCGATGCTGTTTTCGTTTTCATCGAGGAAGGTGAACACTTTCGTCGGCTGCGCGATTTGGGAAAACTTTGTCAGAATTCCCGTCAACGATTCCGGCGGCACCATGCCGAGATGTTCGGGAGCCAGATCGCCGTTCAGAAAATAATTGAGCGAATAACTGCGGATGCGCGGCGTGGTAGAATTGCGCAACGTCGAGGTATCGCTGGGGCAATGAAAAACTTTCGTGTTGCCGAGGTAAGGATAAATTGTTCCCTGTTTCAGATCGTCGAGGTTCGCGCTGAAAGTCGTGTCACCTGTCACCCACGAATTGCTCACGCTCGCAATCACGTCGCCGGACGCACGCGCTCCTTGTTCTCCGTCAAAGCGCCTCCATGATCGTCTTCATACATGCCCCACGCCAATTCCAATTGACGCAGATTGTTCAAGCAGGAGGTCTGCTGTCCTTTGGCTTTCGCTTTGGAAAGCGCGGGCAACAACAGCGCCGCGAGAATGGCAATGATCGCGATCACGACCAGAAGTTCGATCAAGGTAAATGCGGTTCGGCGATGCACGACGTTTGAATAGGACGAGTTCCGGCAACTTTCGTCACGCTAATTTTCAGAACTCCGGCCCAATGCGGGCGAGCGAGCAGACCTCCTTGTTGTGACTTTACGCATAAACCAATAAGTCAATTTCATCGGGCAAAAGGTTGGCGACTTCGCGGATGATATTGCCGCGAAAAATATGGATCAACGAGCCGCGTTGTGGCGCACCCAAAACAAGTCGGGACGCACCGATGGTGGCGGTCACTTCCACAATCATCGAGGCGGGTGAATCGCTCACGATGTAGCACGGCAACACGGTTTGTCCGCGCGCATTGTTTTTTGCGTAGGTGAAAATTTCGTTGGCTTCAGGGTCGTCCTGCCATTTGCGCTGAGTGTCCTGGAGCGTGATGACGGGCTGCTCTCTCACGAACAAAAGATAAAGGGGGCGGTTGGTTTCACGCGCTTCTTTCAAAACGAAGTCCAAGGTTTTCCCGATGCCGCGCACGGCACACAACATAGGTGAAAGCATTTCGCCGAGGTGCGTTGGTATCGACGTAGGGATTGCAGGCACGACCGGAGCGGCGGCTTTCGATTCAGCTTGTCGTTTCTTTTTGGCGCGTTCACCAGCGAGTCCGCGCAAGATCAATCCGACCGCCAACACAGTAAGAGCGAAGAGACGCGCTTTCGGTTTATCTACGAAAAGCGAAATCTCAATCGCGAGCATGATCAGGAACGTGAAGGCCATCAGCCAACGTTCGCCTTTGGTCAGACCTAATTTTTTGTCGCTCGCACTTGCGCCAAGATTCGTTGCGATAGCGCCGACGACTCCGACCGCGTACAAATCCGCGAGACCCGCCATGTCTTTGACCAGCAGCACGAGAAAGACAGGCACAACTGTTGCCGCAATCACGCCAATGACTGGAACGCCGAAGCGATTAAGTTTTTGAAAACGCGGCGGCAATTCTCCATCGCGCGACATGAGGAAAGAAATTGCCGTCAAATCGACAATGGCCGTATTCACCGCCGACAACAGAAGGAATCCAAATACGATGCTCACCGCCCACCCCGCGATGCTGCCTGCCATTGCTCCAAGAGAATGGCCGACGAAAACTTGCGCCATGTAACGCAGGATGTAATCGCGCACACCTTCTTGTCCCGGTGCGTTGATGTCGCCGTCTTTAATTTGCAGACCGGTGAGAGCGTTGACCACGAAGCCGAAGAGAGCGGTAAAAAGGCAAACCTCAATCATCACCCAAATAATGGCGCGCTTAGAAGTTTTGGAAACGGAAGGTTTGTCAGGAGTGCTGCCGGGATTGAGTTTCATCACACCGGTTGCGTTGGCGATTGCTTCGACGCCCGACAACGCGAGGACAATTCCCACGAAGCCAGTCCAGTTCTGGCCGAGATTTCCGTGAAGTGGTTGGATGTTGTGCCACGCCGTGCCGAGATGGGGCAGACTGAATATTCCGAGAGCCGCAACGACAATGACCGTTGGAATGGAAATTAAAACCGCCAAACCGCCCGTGTGTTTTGGCCCGAAGATGTTTAGCCCGCCGATAACAATGATGGCGAACGCGGCAAACATTTCGGGATTCGGCACGCCCAGATATTGAAAAGCCGAGAGCGCGCTGATTGCCGCCGTCACAATGTAATCCGCCACGAGCAGAAACGCGCCGACGATGGAAATAACTTCCGAGCGATGCCGCACGCTCGCGTAAACGCCACCGCCGTCAGGATAATGTTTGCAGATGGCGATGTAATTGATTCCGACCAGCGCGGTAAGAATGCACATTGCGCCGATCAGCCAAAAGGAACTGTAACCGCCAACGGCGAAGGCGAGGCCAACGACATAGGCTTTGCTGGTTCCCCAATCACCGTAAAGAATGGCGGCGGCACGCGTCCAAGTGACATTGCGCGGGCGATGCGTAGAGATGGCTAACATAAGTTAGCTCTTTGTTTCGACAAAAAGCGACGAACGTTGGGGAAAGGAATGGGAGACTCCTGTCCTTAATGTAACGCTGACGAGGTTAGCTGTCGGGCTAGAATCATTAAGTATTCTCGGTGCAACCGCATCGTTCGCCCCAATCCGTCCCGCAAAGGACGAAACATTGGTTCCCCCGCTGACCCTTTCGAGTCATTAAGCCAGACAAAGAACTGGAGATTTGTTTATGCTTTCCAGCGGAAATGTCAAGAAGCAGCGAGAAGCGAGCGGGAACAGAAGTCATTGCTTTGAAAAGAGCCCAGAGCTTTAGCTCTGGGTTCACGGTTGAATAAACCAATTGAGTCCCACAGGGACGAAAGAATCTCTGCCGTCCCTAACGGGACTTTTTTTATATTGCAACAATTCACCCAGCCATAAATGGCTGGGCTATTTTCAAAGCATCCCAATAAATCACCCAGCCGTGAGCGCGGCGCGTTCGTCGTCAAGCGCGCCGGTTTTCTCGAGGAAATAATCGTAACCGCCAACGTAGCTTTTAATCGTTCCGGCGTTGACGTGCAGAACTTTGTTCGCGAGGTGACGGATACGGCCACGAGCGGGAGAGTTTAATGCGAGATCGCGAGTCGTCAATTGCTCAACTGAGGCTCTTCAACACTTTCGCGGCTGCGCGCACGGTTCGGTCGATGTCGGCCGTACTGTGGGCCGCAGAAATAAATCCCGCTTCAAACTGCGACGGCGCGAAATAAATTCCTTCGTTCAACATGCCGTGGAAATATTTTTTGAAACGTTCCCGGTCGCTGTGCATCGCATCAGCGAGATTGTGAACAGGTTTGTCGGTGAAATAGCCGCAGAACATCGAACCGATGTTGTTGAATTGAACGGGAATGTCCGCGGACTTCGCGGCGTCGCGCATTCCGGTGGCGAGTTGTTCGGCGAGTGCTTCCAGTTTGCCATACGCGTCGCTCGCCTGGAGTTCTTCCAGATTTGCGATCCCAGCCGCCATCGCGAGTGGATTTCCGCTGAGCGTTCCCGCTTGGTAAACCGGACCGAGCGGCGCGAGACAATCCATGATTTCCGCACGGCCGCCAAATGCGCCAACCGGCAAACCGCCGCCGATAATTTTTCCAAAGCAACTCAGGTCGGGCGTGATGCCAAAAAGTTTTTGCGCGCCGCCGGAACTTAAACGAAAACCAGTCATCACTTCGTCGAAGATCAAAAGCGATTCGTGCGCGGAAGTGATTTCTCGCAGAAATTCCAGATAGCCCGGCTTCGGCAAATACAAACCAGCATTGCCGGGAACGGGTTCTACAATGATTCCCGCAATTTGATTTTTGTTCGCGGCAAAAGCCGCTTTAACAGATTCGACGTCATTGAACGGGAGAACGATGGTGTGTTGCGTGAACGCGGCGGGAACTCCGGCGCTGTCGGGGTTTCCAAATGTGAGCGCGCCGGAACCGGCTTTGACGAGAAGCGAGTCGGTGTGGCCGTGATAGCAGCCGTCGAACTTGATGATTTTGTCGCGCTTCGTGAAACCACGCGCGAGACGAATCGCCGACATGCAGGCTTCGGTGCCAGAATTGCACATGCGAACTTTCTGGACGCTTGGCACGGCTTCGCAGACGAGCCGTGCCATTTTTACTTCGAGCGGATTGGGAATTCCGAAACTAGTTCCATGCTCTGCGGCTTTTTGAATTGCAGAAATAATTTTCGGATGCGCGTGACCGAGAATCGCCGGTCCCCAGGTTCCGACGTAATCAATGTATTCATTGCCATCGACATCGAAAACTTTTGCGCCCTTGGCTTTGTTGACAAAAAATGGTTGTCCGCCGACCGCACGGAAGGCGCGCACGGGAGAATTGACTCCACCGGGAATATATTTCAGCGCTTCGGCGAAAAGGGCTTCGGATTTGATTGGAGGAATCAAGCGGGTGCCAAGTCTGCTTCCAGTGGTTTCTCTTTTTTGAAACGACTCACGCCCATGATGCTAAAACCGATGATCTGGCCTTTGTCATCCACACGCTCCATCAGGGCGTCGTGCTTGGTTTCCTTCATGTAACCGGCGTCATCTGAAAATCTCACTTCGAGATAATCGGCCTCCGCGTCAAACCAAACTTTTACTTTGTCGGCCATAAATCTTCTCCAGCTTTTAGTTTGTCGGTCAGATAAGCCGTGACCACAAACGGATCGTTCTGCAGATAATTAACCACGACACAAAGCCATTTGCCACTCACAATTGTCCGTGCGTAAAACTTGTAAAACATTCGCGCGTCCGCATCCGAGCGCGACCGTCTCACCAGTTGTGGTTCGCGCAGAACATGCGCGATTTCAACTTCCATGCCTTTAGCTCCGCGTGTTCCAAAATATGATTCAGCCGCTCGTCAGTGAGGCTAACGTTGTGACCAAAACAATCGACCAGCATCTTCATCACTCTTGAAACTTCTGCGCGACAGGAAACCGTCGTCCCACTCCGAACGCCTTGCTGGTTACTTTCAAACCGGGCGCGGCCTGGCGGCGTTTGTATTCGCTCAGATCAATCAGGCGAATCACTTTTCTCACCACGGCTTCGTCGAAACCTGCGGCCACGATATCCGCGAGCGAAAGCGACTGCACGACGTATTGATCCAAAATGGCGTCGAGAATTTCGTAGGACGGCAAAGAATCCTGGTCACATTGATCGGGTCGCAGTTCCGCCGACGGCGGTTTGGTGATGGAAGAAAGCGGGATAATTTCCTGCGCGCGATTAATCCATTTCGCCAAATCATAGACCATCGTTTTCGGCACGTCACTGATCACCGCGAGACCGCCGCACATGTCGCCGTAAAGCGTGCAATAGCCGACGCCCAACTCACTTTTGTTGCCTGTGGTCAGCAAGAGCGAGCCGAACTTGTTCGACATCGCCATCAACAACACTCCGCGCAGCCGTGCCTGAATATTTTCTTCGGTGGTGTCCTCTCCGCGTCCGGCGAAAACTTTTTTCAATTCGTGTTTTGCTCCAGCAAAAACAGTTTGAATTGGAATCACGTCATATTGGATTCCCAGTCGCTCGGCTAAAATGCGGGCGTCGTCCAAACTGTGTTGCGAAGAGAACTCGGACGGCAACGAGACGCCGCGTACATTTTCTTTTCCCAGCGCAGCAGCGGCAAGACAGGCGACCACGGCAGAATCAATTCCGCCACTCAGCCCCAGCACGGCGGACTTGAATCCGCATTTCTGAAAGTAATCCCGCAGCCCGAGCACCAGGGCGTTTTCGATCCTGGCAATTTCTGGACTCGAATCCGGTGTGACCGCTTTTGCGGAATCCAAATCGACCACAAGAAAATCTTCCTCGAACTTTTTCGCCCGTGCGATGAGTTGTCCGGCCGAATTGAAAACCATGCTGCCGCCGTCGAAAATCAATTCATCGTTTCCGCCGATCAGATTGCAAAAGACAATGGGCGTTCGCGATTTACGAGCCAGACTCAACAACATTTCGTGGCGCACTTTATCTTTGCCCAGCGACCAGGGTGACGCGGAGACGTTGAAAAGAATCTTCGTTCCCCCGGCAATTAATTCCATCGGCGGGTTGTTTTGGTAAAGGCGTTCGGGCCAGAAATTTTCGTCGTTCCAAATATCTTCGCAAATGGTCAGTCCCACGGTTTGGCCGTTGAAGGTCACGGGCAAATTGCTCGTAGCGGGTTGAAAATAACGGTCTTCATCAAAAACGTCATAGGTCGGCAAAAGCGTTTTGCTGCGAGCGGCCACAATTTTTCCATTTTGCAGCAACGCGACTTCGTTCGTGAGCGAACGGCCCGGACGGGAGTGGTTGATTCCAACGTAGCCGACCAGCAACGCGGTTTTCCCGGTGGCGGCGGCGAGCCGTTCCACCACGGCGAGGTTCTGCGTGATGAATTCTTTTTTCAGCAACAGATCGCGCGGGGGATAGCCCGTGGTCGTTAATTCCGGCATCACGACAATGTCGGCGCCGGCTTCCACTCCACGACGATAGGCGGCAAATATTTTCGCTTCGTTGCCCGCGAGGTCGCCGACGGTGGTGTTGATTTGAGCCAAAGCGATTTTCATCGCGCTATTTTTGGAAGGTTTGTGAGAGGCTGCCGCGCTCGGTTCGAATCAAAGTTCCGGGTTTAATGTTTTTGCGCTCGAACCAGCCCTGGCTGGTTTCCAAGACGTATTGCACGTTGTGTGAACCAGCGACCACAGAGTTGGTTCTGTGTGGCTGCAAGTCGTGGATTTCCAGGATCACTCCCTGCGGATCGATGTAGGCTGCGGAAAGAGGAACCGAAGTGTTTTTCATCCAGAATGAAGCGCGTTGCGGATATGGCATGACAAAAATCATTCCCTCGTTGTCAGCGACGTTGGTGCGAAACATCATCCCGGTCTGCATCTGAATTCCGTTCAAAGCCATTTCCGCGACCAACTCCTCCGGGCCAATCCAAAGTTTAATGGAGGGGAGTTTCGGCTGGGCCGCGGTTGGAAAAGAAGGCGTCGGAATCGTGGCCGGCTTCTGGCATCCCACCAGCAAAGCTCCAGCGATCATCGCGACGAAAAGATTGCTCAATCTCATTTTGGAAGAGTGCTTGGCGATGGAATCAAATTCAATCTCAACTTGGGCGCTTCTCAAACTGCGGCGAAATTGAATTTGCATGATGGTCGCGTTCAGGAAATATTGCGGCATGTCTGCGAGATTGTTGCTCCTGATTTCGGTCGGGCTGAACCTGGTTTTCGCCGCATTCTTGTTTTTTGGCCTGCGCAATTTATCGGCACCCATCAATCCTCCCGCCGTCGGCGACATTGATTCACCGGCTCGCAATCCGCGGGTTCAAACCAAAGTCATGGTTCGCCGACAGAATTTTACCTGGCAGGAAGTCGAGTCCAACGACTACGCGACTTACATCAAAAACTTGCGCGAAATCGGCTGCCCGGACGCAACCATCCGCGACATCATCGTCGCCGATGTCAACGAGCTTTATTCTCATCGCCGCGCGTCGGAAGTGGTTTCAGCCGATCATCAATGGTGGAAATCGGAGCCTGATATCGGAGCGGTGCAGGCGGCAGCGGAGAAATTGAAAATGTTGGAAGCCGAGCGGAAGACGTTGCTCACGCGCCTGCTCGGTCCCGGTTGGGATGTAACGAACAATCCGATGCCACCTCCCGCGCGCACGGGTATCAGCTTGACCGGACCGGTTCTCGGCGAACTCGCTCCAGAAACCAAACAGGCGGTTTACGATATTGCCGCGCAAACGCAGTTGAAAATCGAGGCCTACCAGGAAGCGCAACGTCTGGCCGGAAAAGAAATTGATCCGATGGAATTGACGCGAATGCGGCAGGAATCGCGCGGCGAGCTTGCGAAAGTTTTGAACCCGGCGCAAATGGAAGAATTTCTTCTGCGTTATTCATCGACCGCTTTCCAGATGCGAACGGAGTTGCGCGGACTGGATTTTACGCCGGACGAGTTTCGCAATTTTTTTAAGGCGCGCGATCCGATCGACCAGCAGACCGACATCAATTACAACGGCACCGATCCCGAGAAACTGCGGCGCAAAAAAGAATTGGAAACGCAACGTGACACTGCCGTTCAACAAGCTCTCGGGAAAGAGCGCTACGGTTCTTACAAACTGTATCAAGACCCGCTCTTCCAACAATCGCGCGCCACTGCGGAACAAATGGGTGCGTCGGCGGAATTGGTCCTGCCCATTTACCAAATCAATCAGCTCACCGAATCCGAACGGCAGCGCATTCGAAATGACACGACCTTGTCGAATGACGAAAAGGTCGATGCCATCGCGTCTGCGCAAGCCGAGCAGCAGAAGTCGCTGGAGAAAATTCTCGGGCCGGAAGTTTTGCAGCGATATCTTCAGGGAACAAATAGCGTGGCAAAATAACTTTGTCCGACTAAAGAAATATTTTCTTAGAACGTGCCTGAAAATCCCCCCCAACCAGTCGCCGCCACTGTGAGGAGGCGTAACTTTCAAAATCTCAAGAAATCCGCCTCCTCACGTCGGCGGTTACGATCGGTTTTGCAAGAGCCGCACCAGTTTAGCTTTCTCTCGGAATCGGATTGCTTTACACCGGAACCTATTTATCGCTTGTGCCAGTGCCATCGATGTTTCGCGTTTAATATAAAGATGTTGGAAGCATTGGCTCCTATTCGTAAAAATTTTATGAAGATGCTTTTCGTAGCCGACCTGCATTATGCGCTCAAGCAGTTCGACTGGTTGGTCGCCAATGCCGAGAATTTCGATCCCATCGTCATTGGTGGTGACCTGCTGGATCTCGCATCGAGTCTGGATTTTGATGTGCAGATCGTGGTGGTGGAAAAATATCTCCGCCTGATCCGGCAAAAAACCCGGCTGCTGGTCAGTTCAGGCAATCACGACGGTGACAGCCGCAGCGAGGCGGATGAATCGGTGGCGCAATGGATTCGCGAAGCCAAGGCGGAGGGATTGTTCGTGGATGGCGACAGTGTGGAATTGGCGGGCGCGCGGGTGACGATTTGCCCGTGGTGGGATGGCCCGGTGTCGCGCGCGGAATTAGAAGCACAACTTGTGTGCGAGGCGCAAAAGGTCCGTGGCCGATGGATTTGGATTCATCACGCGCCGCCAGCCGGTTCGCCGGTGTGCTGGACGGGCAAGAAATTCGCCGGGGACGAGGCATTGCTCGATTGGATCAAGCGTTTTGAACCAGACATGGTGTTGAGCGGGCACATTCACAATTCGCCTTTTTACGCCGACGGCGCGTGGGTGGATCGCATCGGCAAAACGTGGGTGTTCAATCCGGGCAAACAGATCGGCGCGTGTCCGGCCTACATCGCGATTGACCTTGAAACGATGTCGGCGGAATGGATTTCGCTCGAAGGCCAATCAGCCCGGCAGCTCGCCGTGGCGGATGGTTGATTCCTTGGGGCGGACGCGATCGCGCGGCTGGCGGTGGAGCAACGCTTCCAGAACGTCATCGACCATACCGAGGTGATCGTGCCCTTCAAACTGCCGTTTCACGTCCACAAGATATTTGTTGAGGGAATCAAGCCGCCGCGCCATCAGCTCGCACAGATGGAGGCACATAGCCGGTGACTCCTTGAGAAACGCGTGCGGATTTTCGACGATGTAGAAGGCGCACGGCTTCGCGGCGCGCACAGTGGCGGTATGCGGACCACCGAGCAAGACCGCCATCTCGCCGAAGACGAGGCCGGGCTGCGAGGCGATCGCCACCAACACGTCGTCCTTCAAAACCTCGACCGATCCCTCGATCAGAACGTAAAGGCAGTTGGTCTGGTTTCCCTGTTGGATGACAACCTTTCCAGCATCAAAACGGCGCAGCTCGCGGCCTTCAAGAGATTGCAAAATTGCAGACATGCTGGCCAAACAATAACGATCTGCCCATCAGCCGCAATTTTTATCAAGACAGATTTTTAGCCTAAAGGGAACCTCCGAAAACTGCTTTTCGGAGTTGGGTTAAGGGTTGGGGTTCGATGTTTGGGGTGATTGGATTCATGACGACTCCTTTGGTGGGGGTG
>JAYVSV010000085.1:0-17490 GCA_043775015.1 Verrucomicrobiota bacterium | reverse complement strand
CCTCGGCGTGCGGGCGATCCGGGGCGAGGAAGACGCTGCGGATGTCGGCGGCGACTTTGGTGCGCAGATCGAGGCGCGGGACGTAGGCCTGGGCGTTCTGCTGGAGGTGGAACTGGCAGCGTTGCCAGGGGACGGAGGGGAAGACGGCGCGGCGTGCGGCGGCGAGGCCGGCATGGTCGTCGCTGACGAGGAGCTGGAGGCCGTGGAGGCCGCGCCTTTGCAGACCTTGGAGGAAGTCGCGCCAGTGGACCTCGGCCTCGCTGAGGGCGACGCTGGCGCCGAGGATCTGGCGCTTTCCGTCTGGGCCGATGCCGAGGGCGATGAGCACCGCGCAGTCGATGACGCGGCCGCCGTGGCGGACCTTTTCGTAACGGGCATCGAGGAGGACATAGGGGAAGGCGGCGAGAGGTCTGGAGCGCCAGCTTTCCAGCTCTGCATCGAGGCGCGCGGCGCAGTGGCTGACGTGGGTGGAGGAGACGGAAGTGCCGCAGAGTTCTTCGAGGACGGCGGAGACTTTGCGGGTGGAGACGCCTTGGACGTACATCTCCGCCATGGCGAGCTTGAGGGCCTGTTCGCTGCGGACGCCCTTTTCGAGAGCCGAGGGATAAAAGTCGAGATCGCCGCGGACCTGGGGGACGGCAAAGGTGATGGGGCCGAGGCGGGTGGTGAGGGTCTTGGGTTTGAAGCCATTGGCGTAGCCGGTGCGGGCCTCGGTGCGCTCGAAAGGCTGGGCCTGGAGCACGGCGGAACGTTCCGCGCACATGGCCTCGTTGACGAGGATGCGGAGGCTGGCGGCGAAGGCCTCGGAGCCCTCGTCGGTAAGAAGTTGAAAGATGGATTTGAGGAGTTCAGGATGATCGTGGCGGGTCATGTGTGGTGTGGTGTTGGATGTTTTGAAGCACCCCGACCCGAACCCATGTGGCCCGCCCTTTGCCAGACCGGAAACCGGCGGCAGCTCCCCTGCGGGAGCGGCTGCGCTCGGCTCGCTACGCTCGCCTTCACTCCGCCTCACCCCGGAGGGGGGAAGCCGGAGGGAAGAAAGACAATTTACAGACAGAGAAATACACTGACTTCATTGAATGAGGCATTTCATCTTCCAGTGATTGAAGCACCGGCAACATCATGCTTTGGAAATCAGGAACAGGCATAGTGCGACTTTAGAATTGAAATCTGACGGAGCAATCAAATTTTCTCCACCCGCGCCTGGGCGTTGTAATCCGGCACACCGCCGACCGCATCGTAAACGCCGCGCCGGATGATTTCGTTTCCTTCCGGCCAGCGGAATTGCAGATTGCCGCGCGCAATCGGGGCGAAAAAAATCTTTCCTTCCACGCGGCCAAAATCGTTGACGAGCGCGACTTCGTTTTGAAACTTCCAGAGATTGCATCCAACCAATCAAAACGGTATCTTCCAACCATGCCGATGACAGTCGATCAAATTACGGAGGAAGCCAGTCGCTTGCAGCCTCAACAAGTTGCCGAATTGGTGGATCGTCTTACTCTCAATTTGCATCACGCCATCGAACCTGAAATTGATCTCGCCTGGAAAGAGGAATCCCGTCGTCGTGTGGCGGAACTGGAAAACGGCGAGGCGAAAGCTGTTCCCGGCGAAGAAGTATCCGAGCGCATCCGCCGTATTGTCGGTCGATGAAGCTGGACGCTTTTCATCCCGCTGCCGAGGAAGAATACACGGTTGCCGCCCAGTATTACACCCGCATCAGCGAAGAACTGGGCGGACGCTTTTACGACGAGATCGAGCGTTTGATCCGCGATATTCGCAGCCAGCCTGACCGGTTCCGCCTTTTTGATCCACCCATCCGCCGACATTTTTCAGATGTTTTTCCGTATGCAATTCTCTATGTCGATCAGCCCGACCGGGTTTGGGTGATAGCCGTGATGCACTTCAAACGTCGCCCTGGTTATTGGAAACAACGCTTGTCGTAATCACCTAACTTTTAGAACAAGATACGAGGGGAAAAGCATTGAAGTTTGATGATTGACCGAAAACTATATCTGCAAATGCGCCCCACGGAACTTTCTCGCCAACGATACATTTCCAAATCGACTTTCCTGATGGGCTTGGAATGCCAGAAGCTGCTTTGGTTTCGTTACAACTCCAAAGATAAAATTCCCGCGCCGGACGAAGGCACGCAGGCCATCTTTGATCAAGGCAAGGAGGTCGGTGAACTCGCTCAAAGCCTTTTTCCTGACGGCATCGTGGTCGCTCCGGACTTTTTCGAGCCGGATCAAGTCATCGCCGAGACGCGTAAGGCAATTCCGCAACGGCGGCCGCTGTTTGAGGCTGCATTTCAATTCAACGGCGGATACGCCCGTGCCGATATCCTGAATCCAGTTTCAAAAGATGAATGGGATTTGATTGAAGTAAAATCCACCACCAGTTTGAAGAAAGAAGTCCACCTGCCCGACATCGCGTTTCAAGCTTACGTGCTGGCGGGCGCAGGCATCAAATTGCGGAAGTGTTTTCTCGCTCACATTAACAATGAATTCGTTCGCCACGGCACGATTGACCCGCAAAAGTTTTTCGCACTCGAAGATGTCACCGGGCAAGTCCCCGCCTTGAGTCGCGATGTCGAGGAACAACTCAACGCGATGCAACGCGTTATCGGTGCAAAAGCATATCCCGAAATCGAAATCGGGCCGCACTGCGATAATCCCTACACCTGCCCGCTGCATGACCATTGCTGGGTATTCCTGCCGGAAGCCAGCGTCTTCACCCTCTACCGTGGCGGCAAGAAAAGTTTTAAACTGCTCAAACAAGGCATCCAACATCTGGAAAAAATCCCCGATGATTTTGCGCTCACCGACAATCAAGCCATTCAACGTTCCGCTTTGCTGGCAGGCCAACCGCACATTGACCGACCGGCGCTCGCAGAGTTCCTGAAACAGATTGAATATCCCGTCAGCTTTCTGGATTTTGAAACCATCGGCACGGCGCTTCCGCTGTTTGATGATTCGCGTCCGTTTCAGCAAGTGCCATTTCAATTTTCATTGCATGTTCTCCGCTCTGAAAATGCCAGGCCCGAGCATCACCAGTTTCTCGCCGAAGGCACGGCAGACCCGCGCCCGGAATTCATGCGGCAACTGTGCGCCGCTTTGCCCGAAACCGGTTCCGTCGTGACCTACAACGCCAGCTTTGAAAAAAGCCGGTTGAAAGAATGTTGCGAGCTGCTACCCGAGTTCAAACCGTGGTTGAAAAAAGTGGCGCCGCGTGTGGTTGACCTGCTGCTGCCGTTCCGTGGATTCCGCTATTACCATCCCAAGCAAAACGGCAGCGCGTCAATGAAAGCGGTGCTTCCCGCGTTGACCGGCAAAGGATATGAAAATCTGGCGATTCAAGACGGCGGCGCAGCCAGTCGGGAATTTTTGCGCGTGACTTTCGGAAATGTCGCTAATGAAGAACGTCAGCGCGTGCGGCAACAATTGGAGGAATACTGCGGGCTGGATACGCTGGGGATGGTTCAAATTGTTAATGGCTTGCGGCGTCTTCAGGGCGGCTGACATCATAACTCACGCCTCAGTCAATTTGTCATTGGCTACGCAAAAAGGAAAAATGAATCATTCAAAAATAATTTATTTACACGGCCTCGAAGGAACCAGCCAAAGCGGCAAGGCGCGGCAATTTGCTGAAAAATTCCCCGGCATGATCATTCCAGATTTCACCGGATCGTTTGAGAATCGCATGGAACAACTCAAGCCGATTCTTGGCCTCGAAAATAATTGGACCATCATCGGCTCGTCCTTTGGTGGTTTGATGGGAACGGTTTTCACCTGTGAACACCCGACTCAAGTGCGGAAGTTGGTCCTGCTCGCCCCGGCGCTGCTGCGCGACCGCTTTGAGTTCCCTTTGAATCTCCAGCCGGTTTCGGTTCCAACCATCATCATTCACGGGACAGAAGATGACGTCGTGCCATTACAACCCGTCCGCGAGTTGGCCGAAAAATTATTTCGCCAACTCACCTACCACGTTGTCAAAGACAGACACCGATTGCATAAAGCTTTTAATCAATTCGATTGGGAAGAAATTCTGGGCGGTGCATAAAGCGGTTAGAATCTCAAGACCCCATTGGGAAACGCCAGCGATGAAGAACACCAGAAAGTCCGGCAACAATTGGATGAATATTGCGGACTGGATACGATGGGAATGGTACAGATTCTTTACCGTTTGCGCAGCTTTTCAGGCAGTTGACTCGGCCCTAAAACTTTATCTAGTAAGCCTTCCGTCCGGTGCAAGCAATTTCGTAAAAATAACTTCTCGTAGTTTTTTCTCTGCAAAGATTGGGTCTTCAATTTGAATGTATTCGATGTGAAAAAAACTAGTATCTCCACGTTTGCGGTTCTGTTTGGGTTCAAGTCCTTCAATGAGAAGTGCCTCCATTGTTATAATTAGGTCGCTGACATTTGCGGTGACCGAATTTAATCCTTCATCGGTAATTTTTCCGTCCTTCGCTATGTTTACCAACCCGAACCAGGAAAACCTATTCCATCTGCCTTTTAGCCGATCGAATGTGTGCTCAAAGAGGCGAATTCCAAGCGGACGCTCCAAGGCTCGTCCGACATAGACGACCTCGCTTCCGTCATGTAAAAAGTAAACACCCCGTTGGTTGCAAAAATCGACCGCTTCTGCTGCCTTGTCCGAAAGGCTGCCCAAAATACGAGGGGAACTTTTCCATTCAATAGCATCGCGATTCCAATACATTCCAAATGCGCGAATAATTCCAGCGGTCTTTTTAGGCTGCGCCTCATCGTCGTTGGGAATAACATTCCCGTTTGGTTGTTGGATGTTTCTGACAGATTTGCTTGGTTGTTTGAACTCAAATTGATTTGGAGATGGTTGAATAAAAGGAGAGCCTTCCCCATCTCTTTTCATTGAAGTGTAAATTTGAGCGCCGACGGTTGCCTCCGGAGTATCACCAGTAACATTGCGCAATCCCCGCTCCTTGATTGCAACGACAATGTCAGCGGAAGACATCGGTTTTCCGGAAGCTTTGAGAACTTCAATAATCGCTTCGCGCCACGTTAAATTCCGTTCATTGTTTTGATTTTGTGACATAAGATGTTTCTGATTTTTGATGGAAGATGATTCTTTTACCAGAACCCCCGTCAATGATTCGTCGTCGTCATAGTCTGGGAAATCTATGAAATTACCAGCTTCATTGTCCGTCATCCAGAAGTCGTAGGCCGCTGCGTCTTGAAATTCTGGAGGGAGGATTACATTTAGTTTATCCAGATCTTCGTTTTTTGCGGGTGCTGGTTCGGAGTCAGGTTGGTTTGGGGTTTTTGAATTTTCCATCATAACGTCAGAAGTATTTTCGGAAACGACGGTCAAACCGCGACCGCCAACTTCATGATGCTTTAGGATACCGAAGTTTGCTGCCAAAAAGCAAATCGCGGCGGCTTCAAACGTGTTGACGTGCAGCGGGACAAGTTTTGTTTCAATCGGTTCCTGATAGCCGCCTGCCAAAACAAAAAGGACGGGAATGGAATTTTTCGCGCAGAACTCGAAGACCATTTTATCCCGTTGTTTCATCTGCTCGGTGGTCATCCCCAATGAACCGTACGGATCGGTGAGGTGCGGGTCAGCACCTGCCTGGTAAAGGAGCAAGTCCGGCTTCCATTTCAGGATTTGCGCGAAGGATTTTTCCAGTGCGGATTCATAACGTCCAAAATCGTCGGTGATGCGTTTCAAATTAAAGCAGCGCGAACGTTTGCTGTCCGTGCAACCAAATGGCGAGCCGTTGATGGTGCATTGAAAAAGATTCGGCAAGCGGCGGATGAATTCTTCCGTGCCGTTTCCACCGTGCTCGTCGCAATCGAGAACGCAGATGGTTTTGTCCGGGTATTCCTGCGCAACTAACGCGAGGCCGTTAAACGTGCAATAGCCGCAGCCGTGATAATAACCGGCGTGATGAAATCCCTGGGCGATGTTGGCCGCGATACCATGATCGAGCGCGAGTTGTGCGCCGACCAATTGACCCGCTTGAATCGCGAGCACGCCATCGCGAATCTGCGGAGTCCACGGCCAGTTTTGCGAAGATGCGAGTGGATCTTTCCCTTCCAAAAATGCGTCCACGTATTCTGGAGCGTGCAGACGGCGAAGCTTTTCCACGTCAATGCTGCCTGGGTCAACGATCTCTGCGAAGCCTCGTTCCACGACCTGCCGCGCCACGGGAGCGAGTTTTCGCATCGAAGCGGTCGGCGTCTCGGCTTGGTATGCCGGTGAGAAACAGGTTTTGATTTTGCGAGAGGGCGGCGTCATGGCCGCTATGTTCTTCTGCTAATTTTGAAAAACAAGAGAGGATTTCGCAATTTAAATTTCCATTCCGTCACTTGCCACAATGGAATTGAAGTTAATCTTTGAAAAGATCAGTGATGACAGCGGACATTCCAATGGATCCGATCTTTCCTGGATGTCGCTGCGCTCCTCTTCGGTGAGGTCGGTTCTTTCGAGCGCTTTTTCGAGTTCGGCAACAGCTTTTTTGGCGACTTCTTTTTCCATAAAATCCGCGCGCTTTTCGTTCTAGATTTTCTCCACTCGCGCCTGCGCATTGTAATCCGGCACGCCGCCGACCGCATCGTAAACGCCGCGCCGGATGATGGCATTTCCTTCCGGCCAGTGGACTTGCAGATTGCCACGCGCAATCGGCGCGAAGAAAATTTTTCCTTCCATGCGGCCAAAGTCGTTGACGAGCGCGACGCGATCTTGGTTGGCGAGATGGAGTTTCACGGCGTCTTCGGGATTCATGAAAATCGCATCGCGCGCCGCGCCGGTGATGGGATCGACTTCGGCGTAAATCAACGTGTTGAATTGTTTGCCGCGTCGTGAACTAATTTCAAATTGATCGGGCGCGCGGTCGAGGTTCGGGAGCGACACGGCTTTGAAATGCGCTTTGCCATCAGGCGTCGGGAATTTCCAATCGGCGCAAAGATGCGGGCCGCCGTATTGGAAGGCGTCACCAGTTTTGCGTAGATGTTGAAAGCCGTCGTAGAACGGAACGACGCGGGCGATTTCGTCGCGCATCGCCTGGCCGGTTTCGCATTTCAACAAGTGCGCGCGTTCGGGAAAAGTTGCGGCGGCAAGTTCACGCAAAATTTTCCATTCGGCTTTTGCTTCACCAACCTGGCGCGGAATCTCCGGTGAGAAAGCAATGCGGCGTTCGGTGATTGTTTCGGTTCCGCCATCGTCTTGTTCGTAACGCGTTTTCGCCGGAAGCAAAATCACTTCTTCCTTTGCTTCGATGAACATCTGGTCGGTCAAAATAATATCCTGATGCACGCGCATCGGAACATTCGCCATCGCTTTCGCGACGTAATTCGGATCGGGCAATGTGCGAAGAAAATTTCCGCCGAGACAATAAAGCAAATCAAGTTCGCCGCGCGCGCTGGCTTCGACCATTTCGGTCGCGGGCATTCCCGGCCAATCGGGAACCTCGAAGCCGTATTGTGCGGAAAGTTGTTGTGCGTTTTCAGCGTTGACTGGTTTCACACCGGGAAACGCCGTCGCATAAGCGCCCATTTCCGCGCCGCCTTGCACACTGGAATGTCCGCGAATCGGCATCAGCCCGCATTTGTCGCGCCCGACGTAGCCTTTAATTAAACCGAGATTCAGCACGGTGGAAACAGCGTCGCCGCCATAAACGTGTTGCGTGATTCCCATGCTCCAAACGAGAACCGCGCTTTTCGCGTCGCGAATGAGTTCGGCAAATTCCTGCATCGAAGCGCGCGATAAGCCGGATTGCGCTTCCAGAGTTTTGAATTCTAAATTTTGAGTTTTAAGTTTCAGTTCGTCGAAGCCGCCGGTGAAATTCTCCACGAAATTTTTGTCATACCAACCGTTCTCGATGAGAATTTTCAAGACGCCGTAAATGAAAGCGATGTCGCCGCCTTGCGAAACAGGAAACCAATAATCCATCAGGTCCGTGCCGAAAATTGCGCTGCTCGCGCTGGAGGGAACCCAATAGCGTTGCATGCCCGGTTCGCGATACGGATTCACCATCACGATTTTCGTGCCGAGCTTTTTCGCTTCGTGAAAATATTTCGTGGTGACGGGCTGGTCGTTCGCGGGGTTGGAGCCGAACAAAATAATTAAATCCGTTCCGTAAAAATCTTTGTAACTGCAAGTGGTCGCTGCGACGCCGAGCGCATGTTTCATTGCGCCGGTGCTGGGCGAATGACAAAGGCGCGCGGCGTTATCGACGTTGTTCGTGCCGAGAAAGCGCGCGGTCTTTTGCGCCATGTAATAGATTTCGTTCGTCACGCCGCGAGATGTGACGAAGAAGGCAAAACGCTTCGGCGTGCTGGCGCGGATTTTTTTTGCGATGCGCGAATACGCTTCATCCCAGGAAATGCGACGGAAACCTTTGGCATTCTTTTCGCGCAACATCGGATATGGCAGCCGACCCAACTCGCGAAGCTGTGCGTTGTCGAGTTGCTTCAACTTGGAAATATCTTCGAGCAAAGAGACATTGAGCGCGGGCATTGTGTTCAGTCGAAGGAGATTCAACCGCGTCATGCAAAGATGCGTTCCTTTGATCGTCCAATCATGCAGACCAGCAACGCCGAGAGCGCAGCCATCGCAGACCCCTTTGGTCAAAACTTTGTAGGCGTAACCGAGATTATCTTTGTTCTTCCAAACGACTTTCGCCATGTCGCGAAAATGCTTCGGCTTGGTCTGGCCGAGGCCGAACGGGATCGCGCCAACCATTTTCTGCTTCCAGGTTTTTTTGATTTTGTGCGACGGCATTGAGACAGGATTAACAGAATTCACAGGATTTCAAAAACCGAATTTGGAAAACAAAAGGGCGGCTGAAATCAGCCGCCCTGCGCTTTCGGGTTTGAGAAAAACTATTTGTGCAAGTGCCGGCCTTTGAAGGTCAGTTCCGCGATTCCTGATTTATCCAATTCGCCGAGTCCCTCTTTAGTCATGAGGTCGAATTGCTTTTTAGTCGCGGTCGCCAGAGGCAAATTCAATTTTTGTTCTTTGGCGAGTTTTAAAGCAATGCCGGAATCTTTCGCAGCGTGTGACGCGGAAAAGAAACAGGAGTGATCTCGGTTCTGCATGTCTTCGCCGTCTGTGGCCAACACGCGGGAATTTGCGCCGGTCTGCGAAAAAACTTCGCGCACGGTCGCCAAATCGAGTTCGAGCGCGCCAGCGAGTCCGAGTCCTTCGGCCAAGCCGGCGGTGTTGATATTCATCACCATGTTGACGAGCGCTTTGACTTGCGCTGCTTTTCCAGCGGTGCCGATGTAACGCAAAGACGAACTTAGCCTTTCCAGAATCGGCTTGGCGCGATTGAAAACATCCTCTTTGCCACCGCACATTAAATAGAGAGAACCCTCGCGCGCCTGGGTGATACTCGATGCCATGCAGGCTTCAAGCGAACTGGCACCTTTGCTTTCGCACTTTTCTTCCACCCAAACGTGAATATCGGGCGAAACCGTGGCGCAGTTGATAAACAATTTTCCTTTGGCGCGTTTAAGCAAGCCACCTTTGAAAATCGTTTTCATCGCCTTGTCGTCTGTCACCACCGTGATGATGACATCGGATGCTTTGGTCACATCCGCCAGTTGCGCTGCCGCCTGGCAACCCAATTCCTGCGCGAGCGTTTGAGACCTGGCTGTATCCATATCATAAAGCGCGGCGACCTCGTAGCCGCATTCTCTCAATCGGCGCGCCATGTTTGCGCCCATGCGTCCGATTCCGACAATTCCAATTTTTTCTGCCATAATTTTTGTTTGTTGATTGTTAGGGTTTGAAAGCGTTGTGAGTTTTTTGCGGATTTTTCAGCGGAAAGCAAACCAAAGATATTCCCAAATCACAAACCGCGATAAATAATTTCCAATGAAATCACCGCATAGCTCGTGACCAAGGCCGGATCTTTTTCCCACCAACGTCCATTTGCATTCGCCCACGAGCCATCTTTTTGCTGCAAATTAATCAGTTTCATCGCGACCTCTTTGCGCCAATCGATTTTCTTTCCGTCTTTCAATTCGACCTGATCCACGCCGGAGACCGACAATGCTTTCGTCATCAGATGCAGGTAATAAAAATATCCCTGTTCTCCCAGGGCGGGATTTTCTTCGATGGAAAAATTCTTCGCAAGCCAATCCATCACTGCGACAACGCGAGGATCGTCCTGTTTCAAATCAGCATAAATGTAACTCAGCAACCCGGCGTAGCTGATACTGCCGTAGGAACGCAGCGCAATTTTTCCACTCGAATTGGTCTCTGAACCCGCCTTGCTCTCTCCGGGTGTGTAGATAAATCCGCCACGATTTTTCGCGTCACCCGAAACCCACGGCTCTTTATTATACCCCGGCAAATTCTGGCAGCTTTGCAAAAAATTCAAAACCGCTTTCCAGTTCAAATCCTTTGCGCCCGCCAGATTTTTGTCGGTCTCGAAATTCTTGCTGTAATACAACGCTTCGAGCGCAATCAGCGTGTTGTTCATGTCCGAATGGTCCCCTTTGCTGCCATAACCAATCCCGCCATCGAACGGACGGTCGATTTTTTCTTTCTCACCCAGATCGATTTGCTGGCCGATCAGCCACTGGCGCGCCTTGCGAATCGTCGGTTCGTATTCCGGTTTCCGCGCCGAGACGAGCGCAAGTAGTGACAGCGCGGTGTTGTAATTTTGAAGTTCCTTCCGATAAATCCCGCCATCGGATTGCACGTTGCTGAGGAGAAAGCCGTAGCCGTTTCTGATCGGCGCCGGCCAATTGGTTTTGTAACGCCCGGTCGGTTCGCCCATGAAAGAATTGAGCACCAACGCAGTGACGGCTGGATCATCCGCAGTGGACCAAAAACCGTTGGTGTTCTGACTTGCCTCCAGCCAGGAAAGACCTTTTTCAATCGCGTGTTGCACTTCGTTGCGAAAGGAAATGTCGGAGCGTTCCGGAGCCGCTTTGGAAAACCTGGGTTCCGCTGCATTCGCAGAAAACAACGCAATCATCAGAGCCGTTGCAAATATTCTCGAAAAAAATCGCGGCATAAATTTACTTCAGCAATTTGAAAGTCACCTCGACGAGCGTGTTCAATGCAGGAACCGCGTTTGTGTTCACACTCCAGATTTCGTCATTCTCGCAACCGGGCCTCGTGTTGTTGGCCAACGCGAGCGGATCCGAAATGATCGAAACAATCGAACCATCGCGCTGGGCAATGAAAATTCCATTGATCACTTTGGATCCATTGTAAACCCAATCTCCCCGGCTCATGGGCGACTTGGTTTTCTGGTTAAAAACCCACTCTTCTCCTCGGGCATGTTTTTCGACGGCTTTATTTTTCCAACTGAGTTCCACGGAAAACTTCGATCCCGAAATATTTGTGCCCGCTGCATTTGTGGAAGCGTCTTGCGCACCGAGCAAAAGCATCGCGATATGAATTTGCGCCGGTTCAACCTCGGTTTTCAATACGCTCTCGTGGAGTTTGCCAGTGCCGGTCACGACAAAATATTCAACCAACCCGTTGGTCATGTTTATCGCAGCGGGGAACTGGACAGTTTTGTCCGCTTTGTTCAACCGAACCAAGCCAAGTTGAAAAATGCCGGGAGCGATTTGTTGCAAAGGGGCGTTGGTGGAAGCCGCGTGAGCAGCAGGAGTTTCACCCGCAAATACGAAATCCAGGCCTGAAATCAGGCAGAAACTCATTTGGATTGGCAGCAACCATTTCATCCAGCCAGACAATTTAGGGCAATGTGCTCATGCTGCAAACGGAAAGATAAAACAACTGCCACCCGACAGAAATCATCACTTGGAGAATGATTTTATTTGCCGTTGGTGACGAGCATCTCTACCGTTTCGCGAATTATTGGTTACCGAGTCTCCGATTTTGCTCTCAAACTATGAACAGTGCTCCTCTTTCTACATCTGAAATTACCAAACTTGTTGATGGTCTTCATCGACTTGCCCATAACCTTTGGTGGACTTGGAACCAGGGCGCACAGGAAATTTTCCAGGAACTTTCGCCGCGTGGCTG
Organism: Verrucomicrobiota bacterium; assembly: GCA_043775015.1. Lineage (GTDB taxonomy): Bacteria > Verrucomicrobiota > Verrucomicrobiia > Limisphaerales > CANJXF01 > CANJXF01. The sequence goes on along the minus strand of JAYVSV010000085.1, from coordinate 5,499 downwards.
GCAGAATTTATATCATAATGCTGTAGCGATTCTCCACGAAGTTTCGGATTACGAATTGCGCGTTCGGCTTCAGGACCCTGAATTTGCGCGCCGCGTCCGGGAGGTTTTACACGATTTTGAAGCCTACATGAACGAGCCGAACACGTGGGCGAGTCAACACGCGTCCGCCTTGCGTAAAAACCCGGTCGTTTATTTCACGGCAGAATTTGGTTTCCACGAAACATTGCCGATCGCCGCAGGCGGCCTCGGCATTCTCGCCGGCGATCACGCGAAGTCAGCGAGCGATCTTGGCATCGGTTTTGTCGGCATAAGTTTATTCTACCGTGAGGGCTATTTTCAGCAGGCGTTCGATCACGAGAATTTGCAGTCGGAATATTACACGCTGCTCAATCCAAAAAATCTTCCAGTCGAACCGGTCCTCGATGCCAAAGGCGAACATATCGTCTGCTCGGTTGAAATCGGGATGAACGAAGTTTTCTTCCAGGCCTGGCGTGTCAACGTTGGACGCAATCCTGTTTATTTGATCGACACGAACCGGCCTGAAAACGAACAACGTTTTCGCGATTTAACGTTGCGGGTTTATGGCGGCGACAGCACCACCCGCATTATGCAGGAAATTTTGCTTGGGATTGGCGGCGTTCGTCTGATGCGCGCGCTGGCCGTGGAGCCTTCGACTTTTCACATGAACGAAGGTCACGCGGCCTTTTTGGTTCTGGAATTGGTTCGCGAAAAACTGGGTGGTGGAAAGGATTTCGAGAGTGCCACTGCCGCGACAAAAACCGAATGCATTTTTACCACTCATACTCCCGTGGAGGCGGGCCATGATCGTTTTCCGCCGGACCTGATGAGCTATGCCCTGAACAAGTGGCCATCGCAGCTTAAAATTTCCTTCGAAGATTTGATGAAAATGGGTCGTGTGAAGGCTGATGATCAGAGTGAGCCATTTTGCATGACGGTGCTGGCGTTGAAATTCTCCCGCGCCGCCAACGGCGTCAGCGAATTACACGGACAAATCAGTCGGCAAATGTGGCAACAGCTTTTTCCGGGGAAATCAGTTGAAGAAGTTCCCATCGGCCACATCACCAACGGAATTCATCTGATGGGCTGGATGAAGGGTACGATGCGCCGTTTCTGGAAACGCAAACTGATGGACATCCCCAACTCAATCGGAGGGAAAACCACTACAATTTCGAAAAGAAAATCCGGTCAATCCTGGGAATATGAAGTCAATTCCCCGGAGTTCTGGGAAAAATTGGCGGATCCAAATTTCATCTCCGATGAAGAACTTTGGGCGATGCGCTACAAACTGCGTCGTGAATTAATTGAATTCGGCCGACGTCGCCTGCTGTTGCAAGGTCACCGTTTGACGCAGGGCGATTTTATTGCCTTCGATACGTTGTTGAATCCCGACGCCCTGACCATTGGCTTTGCACGCCGTTTCGCTACCTACAAACGCGCGCCGCTGATTTTCGAACAGTTCGATGAAGTTGTGAAGCTCGCCCATGATCGCAAGCGGCCGATCCAGTTTATCTTCGCGGGCAAAGCGCATCCGCGCGATGACGAAGGCAAGCGTTACATCCAGCGCGTGATTCATTTGAGCAAATACAGCGACCTGAAAGGCCACCTTGTTTTCATTGAGAATTACGACGTCCATGTAGCCAGGCAGATGGTTTCAGGTTGCGACATTTGGCTGAATAACCCGCGCCGTCCTCTGGAGGCATCGGGAACAAGCGGACAAAAAGTTTCCTGCCACGGCGGTTTAAATCTCAGCATCATGGACGGCTGGTGGCGCGAAGGTTTCGACGGCACGAATGGTTTCTCGATTGGCGGCGACAGTCATCCTGAATCCATCGAATTGCAGGATCGGATGGACAGCGAAAACCTTTACAAAACTCTGACCGAGGAGGTAATTCCCTGTTTTTACAACCGGGATGCGCAAGGAATTCCACGCGAATGGATCGCAAAAATTCGTCGCGCCATGATCACATTGGTGCCGCAGTTTAATACGTGGCGCATGGTGCAGGACTACACCAATAAATATTATCTGACGAAGTAGCCATATCCTTTTTCTTAATCCTAATCTTCATCTTAATCTTACTCCTTCTGCGGAAATGAGATTAGGATTAAGTGTAGGATTACGATTAAGATTCACGCGTGAAACCCGACATCAAATCGCTCTCTCTCGAAGAACTTCAAACCCACTTCAAAAAGTGGGAGCAACCCGCCTATCGTCTCACGCAATTGCTCGACTGGATTTACCAACGGCGCGTCATCAGTTGGGATGCGATGACGAATCTCCCAAAAAATTTGCGCGAGCTTCTTGCCAAAGAATATTCACTCGAAACACTTGAACTGGTTCGCAAACAAGGCTCGCGCGATTCCACGCAAAAATTTCTTTGGAAACTCACCGATGGCGCGTTCATCGAAAGCGTCGTCATTCCAGCTACCACCGCGCTTTACGGCGAAGCGAGTGACCGCCACACACTTTGCGTTTCGACCCAGGTCGGATGCGCCTACGGTTGTAAATTTTGCGCCAGCGGCCTGGACGGTTGGAAACGAAATCTGCGTCCGGGGGAAATCGTGGAACAAGTTCTCGCGACGGAGCGATGGAACATTTTAAACGGGGCACACGGAACGCGGAACGCGGAAACTTCGGCAGATTCAAATCCAAATCCGGCGTCCACCGTTCCGCGTTTGATCAATAATCTCGTGATTATGGGCATGGGCGAACCGCTCGCGAATTACGACAATCTGATGAAAGCGCTCAAAATTTTGAACGCACCGTGGGGCGGCGGAATCGGCGCACGCAAGATTACGATTTCGACGAGCGGGCTTGCGCCGCAGATCAAGAAACTCGCCGAGGAACCGCTGCAATTCCGTCTCGCGATTTCCTTGCATGGTGCGACGGATGAAACCCGTAACAAAATCATGCCGATAAATAAGAAGTATCCGCTGCGCGAACTGACCGCTGCTTGCGAATATTATCAGGAGAAAAAAGGCCGCATGATCACTCTCGAATACATTTTGATCGCGGGCGTGAACGATCGTCTCGACCAGATCACTCCGCTCGCCCAGATGGCGCGACGACTGCATGCGAAAGTGAATTTGATTCCCTACAACAAAGTGGAAGATTTGCCGTGGAGCCGGCCAACTGAGGAAGTTCAGGAAAAATTTCTCGCCGCGCTCGAACGCGAAAAAGTCATCGCCACCTTGCGCCGGGAAAAAGGTGGCGATATCGATGCGGCTTGTGGGCAATTGCGTTTGAAAACGGAACGGCAAGCGCGCGAAACATTTGCGACCGCAACCAAGTAAATCTATTCTCAGCTTGTGATCGCACTCATTGATTACGATTCCGGCAACTTGCGCAGCGTGGAAAAAGCGTTGAAAAAAGTCGGCGCGGAAGTCTGCGTCGTTCGCAGTCCAAAAGAAATGCTGGGCGCGTCTGCCGTCGTTCTCCCCGGTGTTGGCGCATTTGATGATTGCCTGAATGCACTGCAAAAACAGGAACTGCTCGGCGGCGTGCGCGACTTTATTAAAACTGGAAAGCCTTTTCTCGGCATCTGCGTCGGCTATCAGGCGTTGTTTGAAAAAAGCGATGAGTTCAACAGTTGCGCGGCAGGACTCAGTCTTTTCAAAGGCAAAGTGCGCCGGTTTTCAGAAAAGCCCGGATTAAAAATTCCGCAAATTGGCTGGAACCAAATCGAATTCGCGCAGCCTGCGTGTCCGTTATTTAAAAATATTTCCGACGGCAGCTACGTTTATTTTGTGCACAGCTTTTTTCCTGAGCCGACGGATAAATCCATTGTCGCCACGCGCACCACTTATGGAGACGTCTTCGCTTCCTCGGTTTGGAAAGACAACGTCTTCGCGACGCAATTTCATCCGGAGAAAAGTCAAGGCATCGGTTTGCAGTTGCTGAAAAATTTTGTCGAAATGGCGAAATAAGAATAATGTCTCGCGACGGACGCGAAGCCCGCGAAGAAAACAAACTTAACAATTTTACTTCGCTACCTTCGCGTCCTTCGCGAGACACCTAAATTCTCCCCCTTGTGCGACTTAGATTGCTTTGCTAGGTTTCCCCTTGGAAAAAAGCATTGCTCGTTGGGCAAATTTAACTGGAACTTAACTCATAAAAATTATGGCATACGTACTACCTCCTTTACCTTATCCAAAAGATGCGCTCGAACCACATATCGACGCGCAAACCATGGAAATCCACCACGACAAACATCATAACGCTTACGTCACCAATGTGAACAAAGCACTTGCCGGCAAGGCTGATTTGGAATCCAAAACCGTCGAACAGCTCATCAGCAATCTTGATGCAGTTCCGGCGGAAATTCGCGGAGCGGTTCGCAACAACGGCGGCGGACACGCCAACCATTCGTTCTTCTGGAAATTGCTCGGACCCAACGCGGGCGGAACTCCCTCCGGCAAATTGGCTGAGGACATCAACGCAACGTTCGGCAGCTTCGACGCATTCAAAGAAAAATTCGAAGCGGCGGGCACGACTCGTTTCGGCAGTGGGTGGGCGTGGCTGGTGGTGAACGGTGGAAAACTCGAAATCTGCTCCACGGCAAATCAAGACACGCCGATCATGGGCAAAGCCATCGCCGGTTGCGAAGGCGAACCCGTTCTCGGTTGCGACGTTTGGGAACATGCCTATTATTTGAAATACCAGAACCGCCGTCCGGATTATCTCAAAGCATTCTGGAACGTGGTGAACTGGAACGAAGTCGCCAAGAATTACGAAGCGGCAAAGAAATAAATCCCGCGCAACATTCTACTCGTAGCGGCGTCTCGGAAGAGCGCCGCTAATTTTTTGTTCCGCGAACCAAAGTTGCAATCGCGTAAAGCGAGACCCTTGCGGTAATGAAAAGCGTTTTTCCATCTTTGCCGCCGAAGCAGAGATTCGCAGGAGCTTCCGGCACAAGAATCTTTCCAATCAAAGTTTCATCCGTCGCAAAGACATGCGCCCCATCGCCCGCGCTGGACCAAACGCGGCCTTGTTGGTCTCAGCGGATTCCATCCGGCACGCCATGGTCGATGACGCAGAAAACTTTTCCATTTGCGAGGGTTCCATTCCGTTGCACCTTGAAAACGCGGAGATGATGTGGGGTGCCGGAGTCGGCGTGTATAATTTGTTTTCGTCCGATGAAAAGCAGAGGCCGCTTGGTTTATCGGAATTTTTCCGCAGGAAAAAGAGAACTTGCAATCAGGAGCATTTCCCTTAATTTTCGTTCGCTTTCGGAAGCGAGCGTAGCTCAGTCTGGTAGAGCGCAACCTTGCCAAGGTTGATGTCGAGGGTTCGAATCCCTTCGCTCGCTCCAATTAGTTTTTACTTCTCTTGGAACTCCCCGCAAGCGACCGAGCTGGATTGGCCCGGAAAAAAGATTTCACTTTGTGCCCCCTTCCCGCAGATCCAGACGCTTCAATGGTGAGCCAACTGAAAATGTTGGTGCCACTTTCATCAGCTCGACCAACAGCATCCGCCCCCCG
>JAYVSV010000084.1:0-37769 GCA_043775015.1 Verrucomicrobiota bacterium | reverse complement strand
CGGCCAGATAGTGCTGGGTGGTGGCGTTGGTGCTGCTGCCCATCCGGTCGTCCACGGTTCCTCGATAGAAAATGCTCCAGCCCGGCTTGCCCACGCAGATGACTTCCGGAGTGCTGCTGGCGTGATACGTGCGGGCCACCAGTTGCGCCCGGTCGTGGAGAATGGGGAGGTCAATCCCGAGCGCATTGGCTTCTGTCACGATGTTTGAGCGGTTGTCGGACGGATTGGAGTTGATCATCCAGAAAGTGACGCCGAGCGGGGTGTATTGATCGCGCAACGATTTGATCCTGGAAACCAGATTGGTCACGTTGGTGCAACTGTTGCCGGTGAAGATCAGGGCGAAGGCTTTGACGTTGGTGGCATCCTGATAATAATAAAGTGAGCGCGAAATTCCCTGGTGGTCAATGAGGCGGAAATCATCCGCCACGACGGGCAGGGAGGGGGCCAGTTTTTCGGCGCGATAAAAGCGTTTGGTCAGCAAAGGCGAGGCGGAATCGAGCCAGCCTTGCGAGGCATTGGTGAGAGCCAGGGTGGAGAGAAAGCTCCAATTGCTGGAGGAAAGGTCAGAGGCGGACAGTTTGTAATCGCGGTTCGTTTCGCCTTGGACGGTGACGCGCGTCAAACCGATATTCCGGTCAATGGCCACTTGGGTCGGTTGCGCGTGGCACAATCCCGCGAGGAACAGGATGGCCAGCAGGAGCGGGATGGATTTCTTTTCTTGCATGATTGTTGCAAGCATAGAATGAAAATGGCGTTTAAACAAACTATTATTCTGGCTGTTTTTGGTCGTTACATCTTTGAGATTTCCAATGAGATAAAAGCGCGGCGGCAAGGCGCAGCCGAATGTCATTTTAAGTTTTGGCTTGAATTGGCCAATCAAACGGAGAGATGTTTCCGCTAACAAACCCATTTTCCGTTTCGGGATTTATGAAAAAATACATCTTAACCCTTCTCTCTTTCACACTCGCACAAACCATGCATGCCGAAAAAAACTTCGCCCAACGTTTGGGTTGGAAAGCCACTGATGTCGTTGTCATTTTGCACGTGGACGACGTTGGGATGTCCCATTCATCCAACCTCGGTGCCATCGAAACCGTGGAAAAAGGGGTGGCCACTTCTTGGGCGGTAATGATGCCGTGTCCATGGGTTCCTGAAATCGCGCACTATTTGAAGGAACATCCGCAAGTGGACAGCGGACTGCATTTGACTCTCACCTCCGAATGGGCTTTGTATCGCTGGCCACCGCTGGCGGGTAAATCCAAAGTGCCGGGTTTGGTCGATAACGAAGGGTGTCTCTGGCAGAACGTCCCGAAAGTGGCTGCGCACGCCACGGCGGACGAAATCGAGGCGGAAATCCGTGCGCAGGTGGATCGTGCCGAAACGCTCGGAATGCCGATCACGCATTTGGATTCTCACATGGGAACGCTTTTTGCGCGTCCTGATTATTTCGAACGGTTCGCCAAGGTTGGCATTGAAAAAGGGATACCGATTCTTGCCATGAGCGGGAAGGGAACTTATGCGATGCAAGAAAATGGCGATGGTATCGAGAAACTTCGTCCGTGGATTGTCAAAATCTGGAACGCGGGTCTGCCCGTGCTCGACGATCTTCACACCGGTTCCTACGGCTGGAAAGCGGAAGAAAAAACGGAAAAATTCATCGCACTGCTCAAGGAACTTAAACCTGGCGTGACGGAAATTCTTTTTCACGCCTCGATTCCGACGGAAGATTTTCCGCTCATCACCAGCTCCAGCGAATCTCGCCGGGCGGACATGAAAGCTTTGACTGATCCCGCCGTGAAAAAGCTGATTCAAGAGCGAGGCATCATTTTGACCACCTGGAAAGAGTTGAAGGAACGCCGTAAAAATGCCGGGCCGATGGAATAGTAATCGGTAAAATAAAAACACCCTTAGTCAAAGGGCAGGGCTGACGCATATCAATTTTGATCGGTTTAAATCCATGTCCGTCCCGCCACTGGGGGAGTGGGTTGGGCGTTGAAAGGGAAACAAAGTCCCGCAGGGACGGCCGAGTTTTGTCCATTCAGCCGTTCCTTCGGAACTCGGATCAATCACATCCTTTTTCCGGCGTTGAAACGCCGGGCTATGGTCAGTTGTCCCTCCGGGACAAAAAATAGCGGCGTAGATTAGATTGCGCAAAATTGATATGCGTCAGCCCTCAACAAAAGGGCGGTTTAGTAATGAACCTTGAATTCCTACACTCACTGGATGGGATTTCCCGCTCGCTTCTTTGCCAATTCTACCTGGCCGGTATGCAAAGGAATCGCAGCCAGCCTCGAGTACAATATTGCCGCCTCGTTCAGTTTCTTGGCGCGGAACCGCTCATTGGCCGCCTTCATCATCTCCGGCGCGGTCACAATCCACTTCGCTGCCATGGCCGATTTGCGCGCTTGATCGATTTCCTGCTGATCAAGCCAAGTGCCAGTCGTGCCGGAAGCCATGAGGTTCGTGTTATCCTGGCGGTGCGGAAGAGTGAAGGCGTGGCCAAGCTCGTGCGATGTGACGCGCGGCAACGGTTCGTCGATGCCGCCCTCGACCCGGCGGAGCGTGGCAGTGTCCTTCACAAAGATGGCTTGAACCAAGTAAATGCCGTTCACCGACATTTCCTTCAAATAATAAACATGAATCAGGTTGTCGGCCCGCGAACCAGCGGGTCGCAATCCGAGCAACGCTTCGCCGTCAACCTGCAGTCTCTCTTGCGGGTCACGTTTCGAAGTGTCCGCTTCCTCCTTCACGAGCGATTCGATATAAAAATGCAAGCCAACCTGTGCCCACACGTCGTTTACTTTTTTCCAAATGCGAGCGATGTCTTTTTCAATGAGTGTTGTCTGAATGGCAGGAGAATCTTTGGCCGCGAGCAAATGAACTCGCACCGGCACCAGCAAAAATTCTTCAAAAGAAAAGCGATTGGTTAATGTTTGCGCACCCATCACGGCGGGTAGCACCAAGCCGGTCACGATCAGAACGATTAATTTTTTTCCAAACAGTGGTTGATTCATCGGCTCACATTTTTGATAGCCAACAAGGAGTCGGCAGATGGCAACCTTAATCGATAAACCGTCCTTTGAGTTGCTCAATGGAAAAATCGGGAGCGCGCACCAGCTCCATCAACTTGCGTTCTCGATTTCTCACTGCTTCGACCGTCTCCAGCAGTTTATCGCAGGCCGCGTGTGGAATTTTCAACAGACCATTTTCATCGCCGTGCAATAAATCTCCGGGATGGATCGCCAGGCCGTGAACCTGGACCGGCACGCCGACCCGCACGATTCGGAAGCTCGCGTGGCTCACGACCGCGCCGCGCGCAAAATATTTAAATCCCAACGCCCGCACTTCCGGCACATCGCGCACGCCGCAATCGCTGACCAACCCCACCGCGCCGAGTCGCGTGAATATCGTTGCCATCACTTCGCCACAGTGCGCGGCGAACTCGCCGTGTCCGCCGATTTCCTGAAAGACCACAACCGCCGGTTTGGGCGAATCGGCCACCGCCTGAAACAATTCCAGAAAAGTGCTTTCCTGCGTCGGATGCATGTGCGTGACCGTCTCGACTTGTGCCGTGACCGCGTAACCGCACAAGCGCCCGAGTTCCGGAAAAAGGCAGCGGAGTTGCAACGGTGTAAAGCCTTCGTCGTGCGGTCGCAGCTTCAACACTTCAATCGCGTTGGATAGGGTGGGGCTATCCACGCCCAGCAATTTTTCAATGAAGACGGAGTGATGGTTTGGACTTGAATTCACGTTGGTTGATTTATTTTTTGGTTTGATTGCCATCGAGAATCCACTGCTCATCGAACACCGCGCGGTTCACCACTGTCCGCTCGTGCGAAGTGTAAATGACGTGAATCTTGCCGTCCTGCGCTTGCGTGGCGATCGGGTAGGCGTAATCAAAATCGCCGACCGCAATGTTGCGGCGGTGAGGATAGGTTTTGTCGTTATCGGTGGAGAGGGCAACGGTCAGCGGTGTTCGTTCGTTCATGCTGTCGTTGTAGGTCAAGAGCAGGTGGCCGTTTTTCAATTTCAAGAAATCCACCGCCGCATTCGGATTGGGAAACTGGCAATTTTTCCCTTCGCTCCAGGTTTGCCCGCCGTCGTGCGACTCGGCGCGAACCATCCAACCCGTGGTCGTCGGTTCGTAATCGCCGCCGCGACGGCAATAGGCCACGAGAAAATCGTCGGTCAGTTGCACCACGGCGGGTTGAACATTGCCATTACTGGAACGGATGCGCCCGGTTTCGCTCCACTGTTTTAGTTTCACATCGAACCGCAGAAAAAGCCCTGTGCAACCGGCGTCGGTTTTTTCCTTGTCGGCTCCCGTCTCGTGGTAGAGCGGCAGCAGATAATTTCCATTGTTCAGCACAATCGGTTTATTGCAGACCATCATTCCCTCCTCGAGATGCAGCGGGAACGCATCCGACCAAGTCTCGGCATTGTCCTTGGAAACCTTGGCCTGGACGCGCGAGTTGGACCACGTTTCGCCAAAGCGAACGACGTAAAACAGCCAGACCAATCCATCCGGCGATTGCCAAATCACTCCATTACCAAGTGAGCGGAATGGGTCTTTCGCAATCACCCGCGGCGGCGACCATTTGCTTTCGCGCTTTTTCAAACGCGAGCCGAAGACAGAGGTATCGTTGGCATACTCGCCTTCACCTCCGTAGTAAACGAGGTAGAAGTCACCGTTTTGAAATTGAGTCATGCGCGCGGGATGTTTGTAAGGGCCGGTCTTTATTTCGGGTCCGAAGATGCGCTCAATCTGAATTTCGCCCGCAGCAACGACCGGCAAATGGAACGCAGCGAGAGCGAGGGCAAGGCTAACCAGAGATTTATGGAGAATTTTTTTCATAAGCGGCTATTGGGTACTATGCAAAAACGCCTTTGTGGGAAAGTTGTTTCTGAAGAGAATTCTAACGGGCGTTATCTCATCCTCACCGAACGGACGCGCCTTTGCCTCTTTCCGCCTGACATTTTTTAAATTTTCTGAACAAAACAGTTGACCTCTCGCGTTAGGGTTGCATAAATAAATTGTTACCAATAAATCCATCCACAAAAACTATGAAAAAACATTTCAGGTGCCTTGCGGCACTAGCCTTGGTTGCTTCCATGGGCCTAGCCCAAGCAGCAACCATCACTGTCACCACCACCAACGCCACCGGCGTCGGTAGCTTGAATAATGCCATTACCGCGTTGAACAATGGCGACACGATTGCTTTCAACATTCCGGGAGCCGGCCCGCATTACATCATTCCGCCATTCGGAGGGTACCCGATTATAACGAAAAACAACATCACGATTGACGGCTACACTCAGCCGGGTTCTTCAGTGAATACCAATCCCATCCTGGCCGCGAATAATGCCGCCATCAAAATCGTGATCAAGGGACTAGATGGTTATTTCACGGACCTCACGGCTTTGGCCATTCCTGGTTATACGGATGGTGAATGCGCACTGCTGGCTGTGATTGGCACGACCAATTTCACAGCTCGTGGGCTTTGTTTTCTCGGCAATTGGGTTGATACAGTTTCTCCTCTGTCTCAGTATGCCGTTGCTTTGGGTGGAACTGCTCTCAGCGTGAACGCCAATATCAGCGGCTGCCGGTTTGGGTTGGATCCGAATAACACCACCGTCGGACGACTGAAGGACGGCATACCTTTCTTCGGCGCAGGTGCGAGCAATCTTGTGGTTGGCGTTGCGGCGGGGCCGGCTAATGCGGCTGCAGCCCGAGCACAATTCAATATTTTCGTGAGCATGTATATTTCCGTCATCGGGAACAACGGACCGGTGCGCATGTGCGGCAATTTCTTAAACGTCTATCCAAATGGCCTCACAGATTACAATGTCAACACCGGTGATGGCTCCTTGGATCATTCGATGGAAGCCATTACCGAATTTGGCAGTAATAACGGATTTATCTTCGGAACAGACGGTGATGGTCTCAATGACGCTGAGGAACGGAACGTGGTCGGCGGCGCGACCGCCGCTGGGGATAGTCGTATTTTTGAATGGTATGGCACCAGCCCGGCCAACACTCGAACCATTATCGCTGGAAATTATATTGGAGTTGGAATTGACGGCCTCACGCGCTTTACCAATGGCGGCCCTGTCATGCAATTGTTTGAGTCGATCAAATCTACCAGCATTACTCGGATTGGCTCGGATTTCGATGGAGTAAGTGACGCCATCGAAGCTAATATCATTTCTTGGAATTTTCCTTTCAGCACCCTGTATCCTGATCTCCTTTTTCCCGGTCTCAGCTCGCGTTGGCGCTTCGCAAATATCGATGCCGGTGCTATTATGTCGCTCCGCGGAAATGTGATGATCGGTAATGACCCGGCCCCGTTCACCTATTTGCCTGAAGGACTGGCCGGTGACTCCACGCGTTTGGAGAAATATACCAACCAAGTGGCTACATTCATGAGTACGGCTGGTGATTATAACACTTACGCGCCAGTTCTGGCCACGACGAACGTTTACCCCACGCTGAGCGGTACGTTTGCCGTGGGCATAGCACCTTACACGACCGTTAGCATTGATGTTTACGAGCTTGATCCGGAGGGTTGGGCAAACGGGAAAGCGCTCGCTGGAGCTCAAAATTGGCCTGAATTAACCGATGGTGCGACTTACACCAATGGATTTCCTCAGGGCAAGAAATATCTAGGCACCTTCAACGTGCCCAACACCGGCAGCTTCAGCATCACACTTCCGGCGTACGTTGGTGTGGTGACAGCCACGGCTAATTACTCGGCTGATCCGGCCGGCACACATAACGGCAGGACGGCAACTGGCAACTTCTCCAATCCCGGATACATTTTGCCCGGCGGTGCCGCATCGGTGGGCGTGACCCAGATCGTGCCGGACGTTGCCTGCTGGTTTGACACGGTGGCCAACACTGTGACCAATGGCTTTATCAATCTGGCCAATCAACCTGCCGCGTCCTCGCTCGGCAACTGGGAACCATTTATCAGTAAGATCGGCGACAGTACCTTCCTGGTTGAATTCAATACCTACGCCAACGATGGCAGCTTAGGCTTTCAGAACAACGCTGTGGCCAAGCAACCGGCTGCGGGTGGGCCTGGAAAGGTTGACTATTGCTTCTACGGCGACGCCGGTTTGCCGTTCAAGGGTCAGTTGAACCTGTCTCGTCAAAATGGCAATCCCGGAAAAGTAGGCGGCGACCTGCGTTACGGCGCGAACAAGTTCATCACCGAGTGCGAAGCCTCGGTGGGTCAGCTCCCGGAGTTCCAGTCGTTGCCCCTTCGGTGGACCAACAACAACATCTTCCTGGGCAGCGCTCGTTATGCCGCAGCGCAGGTCTTCAGTTGGAATCCGGCCACGTTGGCGCAAACGCCGGTCACCAAAGCCTGGGAGTTTGTGTATGGCCCCTACGTGGGCAGCATGGGTGCGGCTGCGGACGTGACACAAGTCGAACGTACGGGTGGGCGGCCCAACTTCTTGGATAACGGAAATATCGTGGTTATGATTGATGACAAGGCGGCCATTGCCAGCCCGGTTGGTGAAGTCACGACCTTCGCGATCATTCAGCCCAATGGCACGGTAGTGAAAGGTCCGACCCTAGTTGATGCGCGGAACATCTTCGACAACATGTGCGCGGTCAAGGGTGGATTCGTCGTCCGTGTGCATCAATTCCTATACTTCTATAACAACAGCGGCATCCCGACGTACACGAACAACGTAAACGTGAGCAGCGGAGTTAATTACCAAGGTAGCGTTGGAGGTCTTGACGGGGACCGTGGCGACGGACATCGCATCGGTGGTGATGTCCACAGCTATTATGTCTATTTTGCGGGCAAAATAACCAGTTCATCAACTGCATCCCAGATTGCTGTGACGGCTTGGGATTCCCGCACCGGCCAGTTTGTCGGTTCGTCCATCGTCACCGACGGTGATCCCACTGTGCAAAGTTGTGATCGGACTGATGTGGCGGTGGATGCGCTCAACCGGGTGTGCGTGACCTACATGTACAAGCCGAATGGGCTTTTCGGCTACCAGGCGGCGGCGCGGGTGGCGCAATTTGACGGAGCGAACTTCAACTGGCTGACGCACTCGTTCTTCCCGTTTGTGAATCACGACCAGAATCCGACAGCACCGTTGGGCTATATTACCCAGAACCCGGTCGTCGCGATGAACACACGGCAGATCTGCTTTGCCGCAAAGGGTATGATTAACAGCTCCAACAACGTGGCGGCTGGCCCGAACACTCCAGATGCTCAACAAACGGTTTACACGGTCATCAGTCATCCGGCCCCGGTCGCGGCGCCGGTGCCGACCTTGAGCATTACCAAGTCGGGCGGCAGCGTCAATCTCACTTGGAACGCAGATGACGGGTTGTTCACAGTACAGACGAGAGCGTCGCTCAGCTCTGGATCATGGGTTAATGCCACGGCCGAGAACGTTGCGCCGCCCGTGAATGTGGGGATCGGCACTGGGGCGCTCTTCATCCGCCTCGTGCGGTAATAAATTACATCGCGCGGTCGCGGCGGTTACCGCGACCCGCCTTAACCTCCGGCAAATTTGCCTGAGAAAGAGCATCTCAAACCAGGCAGTGCCGTCCGCACTGCCTGGTTTTTCAGTTTGAAATGACCCTTGTTGCTTGCCGGAGGGACGGAGGGACGATGGGAAGGGGGCAAGCGTTGCTCATGCGGGTAAAATCCTGTACCGCCAGAAAAGTCCAATATGAAAAACATAACAAAATCCTCGGTTCCCGTGGGGAGTCAAACGTCAAGTCCACCGGCTGATCAGGCCTATGGCTTTACACTAATTGAGTTGCTCGTCGTCATTGCCATCATCGCAATTCTCGCCGGGCTGCTGCTGCCGGCCTTGAGCAAGGCCAAGGTGAAGGCTCAGGCTATCTCTTGTATGTCCAACCAAAAGCAATTGACCCTGGCTTGGATCATGTACGCCGACGACAACCGGGACAAATTACCGCCCAACGCCAGCGGCAGCATGAGCAGGGGAGGATGGGTGGATGGATGGCTGAGTTTTGACGGTGGCAATACGGACAATACCAACAAACTTTTCTTGACGAATGCCAAGATTGGTCCCTACGCCAAAAACACTGGCATCTACAAGTGCCCGGCGGATATTTACGATTGTATGATAAGGAGCGCATCTCTGCCCCGCGTCCGCAGTGTCTCCATGAATTCCTTTATCGGGGTTCAGGACTTAGACTATGGCACGAGGCAAACTCCCCCGTGTTACACCTACCAGAAACTTTCCGCTATCAATCGGCCATCGCCGTCAGGTTTGTGGGTGTTTGTTGACGAACATCCCGACAGTATCAACGACGGCTGGCTGACCGATAGCTGGCCCGGCGGTGGGGGTTGGGGCGATTTGCCGGCGAGTTATCACAACGGTGCGTGTGGGGTTGGTTTTGCCGACGGCCACAGTGAGGTTCATAAGTGGAGGGACAAGGCCACCATGGAACCTGTCACCAAACAGACGAGGCCACGCCAGGGCGGCAGTGCCCCGAACGACACCCTGTGGTTTCTGCAAAGATCCACCGCGCCCCTCCAGTGAGTTGGGTTCGCTGGAGCCAAAACGCCTGAGCTTTTGGCTGGAAGCCGTCCCGGTTTTTCGCCTTGCGCGAGGATTGGAAGACAGGGATAAGTCGCATCCTTGGCCTTTCCATCGCCATCCTCAATTCATTCGACTTCTCGGCAATCTTGCCCATACGAGACTTCTGAAAAACGCGTTGGAGTTAATTCTGAAATGAGTTTAAAATGATTTAAGCTGTTGGAAAGGCTTGGCCAAACCAGGGCGCAGCGGCCAGGCAGTCATTCAAGACATTGTTTTCCATCGTCATTGATCCTTTCATGACGTTCGGCTTCATGCCGGTTGCAATTTGTCCAGCGTTTCAAGTTCCAACAGATGCTTTTGCGTTCCCAGCTCACATACCTCACCCGCCGGTAGCCCGCGCTCCTTTTCCACAAGCCAAAAATCTTTTCTATCCCGCAACGCATCGCGCTCAGCAGCCGGTTGGTGCGCAACGTCGGGTGGGGGCGCAGTTTTTATGCCCGGCTGGCTTTGCGCAGGATGCCGTTGGAGTACTGCCACCAGTGCTGTCGGCAGTCGGAAGCCAATTGCCAGGTATTCTAGTATCCGCTTGTTTTCTTGCCAATGCAGAATCTTTGCGCGAAAGGTATAAAATCTTCAGGTTAAGTGCTGTAGTTTTATTTTCCCTTGCGTCGATCTGCTAAACTTTGCACAGATATGCCGATGCATCATTTTCGAGAACAGATATGCCGGGCTGGCATCGCCATTTTCCTGACGACCGGTTTAGGACTTTTGGCAAAGCCATCCATTTCATCAAACTTTGATCTAACCAAAGCCACCGTAGTGGTTCGAACGGGAGCGCTGTCCCCCGCGGAGCAAATGGCCGCACGCGTCCTGGTTGAAGAAGTTAAAAAGCGCACGGGAATAAATTGGCCGATCAGCACCGTTTGGCCAAAAAGTGGATTAGTCATCGCGATCTCCTCGGGAACCGGTGACGCCAGGTGGCTAAAGGCAATTCCGCATCGAGCTGGTACCGGCTTGCCTGAATCTCGCCCTGAAGGGTTTCGGCTTCTTGCGCAACCGGAAGTGGTCTGGATTAACGGCGCGGATTCGCGTGGAACACTTTTCGGAGTTGGTCAACTGTTGCGGTCATTGGAATGGTCGAACGGTTCCGTCCACCTGCCTTCCAATCTGGACATTGCCACGGCTCCCTCTCAGCCCATTCGCGGACATCAACTCGGCTACCGCGCCGCCGCCAACAGTTACGACGGTTGGGATGACAAACAATACGAGCAATACATTCGCGAGCTGGCTTTGTTCGGCGCGAACAGCATTGAAACCATCCCTTTTCAAGACGATCGGAAAAGCCCGCACATGCCAGTGCCGCGCGAGGTCATGGACCGCAAGATCAGCGAAATCTGCGCCCGCTACGAACTGGCTTACTGGATCTGGGCACCCGCTGATTTTGATCTCAAGGATGCCGTCAAGCGCGCGAAAGCATTGCAGGAACAAGAAACCTTCTTCCGCGATTGTCCACGACTTGATGGTGTTTTCTTCCCCGGCGGCGATCCGGGGGATAATTCACCGGAACTAGTCATTCCTTTTCTGGAAGATTTGTCCAAAGTGCTCGCCAAGCATCATCCGCGCGCGAAAATCTGGCTCTCGATGCAAGGCTTTGATAAGCCGCAAATCCAGGCCGTCCATGCCTGGATCAACGAGAAAATGCCCGAGTGGTTGGGCGGTTTGGTGGCCGGTCCGAGTAGTCCGCCCATTCCGCAGACGCGCGCGCGCTTGCCGCAGAAGTATGGATTGCGCGACTACCCCGACATCACGCATACGGTGCGTTGCCAGTTTCCAGTCGTCTGGTGGGATCCCGCCTTTGACCTCACCCTGGGCCGCGAGTGTTCAAATCCCCGGCCTGTTTTCTACAAGCTGATTCAAAATTATTACGGCCCTTACACCACCGGCTCGATTTCCTACTCAGATGGCGCGCACGATGACGTGAACAAAACCGTTTGGAGCATGTTGGGTTGGAACCCCGATTTGGAAGCACGCGACATCCTCGTTCAATACACGCGGTTCTTCTTCGGCTCTCACGTGGCCGAGTCCGCCGCCGACGGCATCCTTGCGCTGGAAAAAAACTGGGACGGTCCGCTGGCCGCAAACGGCAGCGTGGACGGAACGCTCACCCTCTGGCAACAACTCGAACGCAAAGCGCCGGAGTTGCGCGGCAACTGGCGCTGGCAACTTTGTCTCCTCCGCGCTTACTACGACACCTACACGCGGCATCGATTGCTCTACGAATCAGAATTGGAAACAGAAGCGAACCGTATTCTGGTTAATGCGCCGAAACAAGGCTCAGAGTCTGCGATGAACGACGCCCTCGCTGTTTTGCAACGAGCCGTTGCGCAACCAGTGGAGAAGGAGTGGCGGGCGCGGATTGGCCAGTTGTGCGAAGAGCTGTTCAAGTCGATTAAACTGCAAACCAGCGTCAAGCTCTACCAGGCCAGCGGAACCGAACGAGGCGCAGTGCTGGACTTTGTTGATTACCCGCTCAACAACCGCTGGTGGCTGGAGGACGAGTTTGCGCGAATTCGCAAGCTGACGGCAGAAGCCGACAAGTTGAAACGGCTCGAGACAATTCGCACTTGGGAAACGCCTGGCCCAGGCAGTTTTTATGACGAGGCAGGCAACATTGCCAAGTCGCCTCACGTCATCCGCGGAGAAGGGTTGAACACCGACCCGGATATGAACAAGAATCCGAATCCCGGCTACTGGTGGTGGGAGGATGGTTCGAGCCGCAAACGTTTATCCTGGCAGACCAGCATGGATTGGCCGCTGGGTCTCACTTATCATCACCTCGACCCGCAGGCTTCGTATCGAGTGCGGCTGACCGGTTACGGCCAGGCAAAGTTGCGCGCCGATGGCACACTCTTGACACCGACGATCCAAGGCAAGGAGGTTGGCGAGATCAAGGAGTTCCCCGTGCCGGCGAATCTGACTCAAGATGGCAAATTGGTTTTGACCTTCGATCCTCTGACGGATGAAGGACACCTCAACTGGCGTCAACAATCTCGCGTCAGCGAAGTTTGGTTATTGAAGAACTGAAGACGGCCAGCGCGAAAAGTGCCGATGGAGCTTTGGCCTTTCACCGATCCCGCTGATGGAATTTTCAGGCGGATTAGCCGGTGCGACTACGGTTCACGAAGCGAAGGCGGAATCTCGTGCTGTCGCTCTGCGGTTTCGATAAGCACGAGTTCCCCGTTTATCCGCCTTCGCTTTTCGACCACACATCGCCCCGGCTCTTTTGGGGAATGGATTTCTGATTCCATCAACACCAGATGCCCGTTTTCAACCCGGAAGATTTCGAATGAATTCAGGCAGACACCGATGAAGTACGAGAGTCGGATTTCTTTTTTCTGCGGCTCTAAAGTCAGCTCGCGATGCGCCAGTTCTCTCAATTCAGCCGTGAGAGCATTGGTGATAAAACGACCGGATCCCGGGTCAAACAACCAGTAGCTATCGCGGCTGTATTTTCCACCCAAGTCGTACAGGACGGCAAAGTCGAGGTAGCCATCGAAGTTGATATCCACCGTGCGGAACGACTCCGTGAACCAGCTTCCATGCGGACCCTCCACGTCGATGCTTTGCAGCATCTGCTTCGAATTCCCCTTGGAGATTTCAATGCGACCGATGTGTCGAGGGCTTCCATCGGAATTGCTGTCGGAGAAATCCGGTGTCAGGACAAAGCGGTAAGGTGGCAGTTTTTGCGAAACGCGAACACTCCGGACGACAATGTTTGAATCAAGGATTCCAGCGCCGGATTTACCAGCCGGAATTTCCGTTGCGCCATCAGCACCATTTGCCGGTCTGGCGCACGAGGTAGATAAAATGATCAGCAGGAACAACAGGGCCGCCTGCACATTTCCGGCGCGACCAGCAGCCAATCCAATGGGTTCAATCATGGAGCCATTGTTACAGCCGCGGCAGACAAGGGCAACCAAGTCTTTACGATGCCGGCAGTGGGTATCGCCAGATGACGATTCATCCTAATCTGACTTGAAGTCCCCCCAAAGCGCCGAACCGGAGTTTGGCGCATCCGGCGATGCGTGGATGCGGCTGAGGCAGCCAGTCAGAAGTGCTTTCAAACTGAATGCTCTCCGTTAGAATCATAGCGTGATAGATCAAAACAAAGAAACATCCACCGATTCGACGCTGGCGATGGTTGGGAAAAAGACCGCTTGGTGGAAGCGACTACTCAAGTTTGCACTCTACCTGATCCTGATTGTTGTGTTGTCGTTTGCGGCATTCGTAGGCGTGCTGGCATTCAAATACTATCGCATCGTCGGCGCGAAGCCGGGCAAGCCGCTGACGAAAGTTCAACCCAAGGAACTTGGACACTGGGTGAACCCCTTCATCGGCACCGGGGGCATTCCGTGGGTTTGCGGTCACAACTTTCCCGGCGCGATGGTTCCACTCGGAATGGTTCGACTGGGTCCTGAAACGGTCTCCATGCTGACGCACAAACGAGCGTTGAATACGTCCGGCTACTACTACGGCGATGATCAAGTTTTGGGATTCAGCCACACGCGACTGAATGGCACTGGAGCGACAGATGGTGGAAATTTCCTGATCATGCCTGCGGTTGAAACGGTTCAACCCAAGACCTATCGCAAGGGACAATTCACAAGTTTTTCGCACAATGAAGAAATCGCTTCGCCCGGTTACTACGCAGTGAAGCTTCCGAACCTCGGGACGCTGGTTGAGCTTACTGCCACTCCGCGCGTCGGTGTTCATCGCTACACGTTTGGCGACGACAAGACGCCTCATCTTTTTTTGGATGTGATGAGTGCCATGGGTGGACGCAAGGGCCGCGAAGGAAAGTTGCGCGTCCTGCCCGCCGCCAAGGAGCTGGAGGGAACGGCCCGGACGTTCGGGACATTCGCCTCGCGATCAGGAGGTATCAAGGTTTACTTTGTCGCCCGGTTTGACCAGCCGTTCACCTCCTTCAACACCTGGCAAGGAGACACGGTTCTCCCAAACCAGACCACGGCTGAGGGCGAAGGTCTCGCGGTTGATCTGGCTTTTGGAAACGCGAACCAATCGAAAGTTATCACTCTGAAATTAGCCATCTCCTACGTGAGCATCGAAAACGCGCGGGCTAATCTGGAAACGGAGGCAGGGGCCAAGACTTTTGAACAGATTGTCGCCGAGGCGCAGCGGGCGTGGGAGGACAAACTCTCCCTGGTCAAAATCCAAGGCGGCACGGAACAACAGAAGACGATTTTTTACACCGCTCTTTATCGCGTGTTCCAGATGCCAACCCTTTTCAACGATGCCAATGGTGATTACTTTGGATTCGACCGCAAGGTTCACCAGGCTTCGGACTTCAACTACTACACAGACCTTTCTCTCTGGGACACCTTTCGAACGGTTCATCCGCTTTATACTTTGATTGCACCAAAGGCGCAACGTGACATGGTTGTCTCGCTCATAAAAATGTTGGAGCAGGGCGGGTGGCTGCCGCGCTGGCCCTCCGGAAACGGTTACTCGAATTCCATGCTCGGCACTCCCGCTGACATCGTGGTTGCAGACACATATCTGAAAGGCATCAAAAACTTCGACGTGGAACAGGCGTATCAAGCGATGCGCCGCACCGCGCTCGCGCCGACTCCACCGGGCGCGGCATTTTCGGGTCGGCAAGGCGTGGCGAGTTATTTGCAATACGGATATTGTCCCGCTGGCGTGGTGGAGAGATCCGTTTCCCGTACTCTGGAATTTGCCTGGGCGGATGATGCGATTTCAAAGTTGGCAAAATCGCTCGGCCACGAGGACGACGCGAAGCTCTTCGATGAACATTCTAAATTCTACCGAAATCTTTGGAACACGAATACGCAATATTTCCAACCCCGTGATGCGCAGGGAAACTTTGTCGAACCGTTCAAGCCACTCCTCCTGACCTATATGGATCGCGAGGGGAAATTGACCCGGGATTACGTTGAGGGGAGTGCCTTGCAATGGCGTTGGGCCGCGCCTTTCGATGCACTTGGGATGATCTCGTTGTTCAAGAGTCGCGAATATTTTGTTGAAGAACTTAATAATTTCTTCGCCAAGTCCGATCCGACCATGGCCGCCTGGACTCCCGGCTCTTACTACTGGCATGGCAACGAGCCTGATCTTCCCGCCGCCTACTTGTTCAACGAAGCCGGTCGGCCTGACCTGACGCAAAAATGGGTGCGCTGGATTTTGGAGAATAAATATAGCGACAGCTACAACGGACTCGATGGCAACGACGACGCCGGGACGCTCTCGGCGTGGTACGTTTTTAGCGCGCTGGGGTTCTATCCGATCGCCGGTTCGGACAAATACCAGTTGGGCGCGCCACTATTTGAAAAGGCCGAAGTGAAGTTGAAAAACAAACCGCTTGTGATCGTTGCCGAGAATTATTCGCCGGAGCATCGTTACGTGCAAAAGATCTGGTTGAATGACATTCCGCTGGACCGCTTTTGGATCAAACATGGCGAGATAGAGCAGGGCGGAGTTTTGAAATTCGTGATGGGGCTGGAGCCGCCGAAACGTTGACCCGTTATCTCGCAGAGCCTGTTTGAAAACCCCGGTTTGGAGTTCCGCCTTCAGGCGGCAGAGCGCGGAAGCCGCCTGAAGGCGGAACTCCGAACGCCGCCGCGTTGAAGCCCAAATGAGTTTTCAAACAGGCTCTTAAACACGGGTAGTCGCATTTCGGCAACAATCTCCGCGAGGCGGTCAGAAAGACGAAGGTTCCATGCATCTACTATCTCTTCACAGATTTGATCATCTGAAGAAAAAATATGTTTTAGTGAGATTGCAGACAAAAATAGAAGGTCGGTGGCAGGTTAGTAATGTGAAGCTGCATTGGCATCATCTGTTTACCGGGCTGCTGCTAAAATTGGGGTTAGGGCAAGCCAAGCGTAAATCAGATAAAAAGCTGCAAAAATCAGGGAAAAGACAGTAGGCCAAGCACAGTCTTTTAATTTTGAAAATCTGAGACTTAGAAGTCCCCATAAACAAACTACAAGTGGAAAAACGATTAACAGAAAACCGGCGTTTTGAATAAGGCCAGAGCCATACGTCTCATATCCAATCAGCTTTTCTCCGCCGTTCCTAAGTTGAGGAGAAAAATGAAGGTGAAAGATAATACCCAATAGTGAATTGAGCAGAGTTATCAAAAATACAATGAAAGTCTTCATGGGCACTTATTCGTGGAGGGTTGTTTAATTACTGACTCGTAATTGCTTTTTCTCTGAGACAGGACTCTAGCTGCAACTAGTGCCACCAAAACAACACTGCCAACAATTCTTTTAAAGGACACATGGCTTTCCTCACATATCGGAACGAGTTGCCAGTCGAGCAATTCTCGGCCAATCCATAACACTATGGATATCATGGTAGCGAATAAA
Organism: Verrucomicrobiota bacterium; assembly: GCA_043775015.1. Classification (GTDB taxonomy): domain Bacteria; phylum Verrucomicrobiota; class Verrucomicrobiia; order Limisphaerales; family CANJXF01; genus CANJXF01. Next base: position 20,811 of record JAYVSV010000084.1, on the reverse strand, counting down.
GATGACCAAAAATTGCAAAAAAAGTGTTCTCCTTGAACTGCGCTAATAATAATAAGTAATCCCCCAATTAGCCCAGCCCACCAGTAAGGGGCGAAGGTCAACAAAAACCAACTCACATAACTTGATGGACTCATTTCGGGATCATTATAGCCGTACTTCCCTTGCGCAACTTGTAATAAACTTGCTTGGAGCGAAACAATGCAAAATAGCAATATCCCAAACGGAATTGCATAAGTCGCTTTCGTCGTCGCCAATATAATTGAAGAGGAATTTTTCATCTCTTTGGACAGGGTGGACGTGAATCTATCCTTCACCCGGAGTTGGTCAAGGGTTTTTGGACTCCAGTGCAAACCGTGGCAGTTTCAAGTTGAATCATCGTGAGTGAACCGTAATGATGCCGCTGCTTGATTACACATTTAACGATTAATAACATGCGGCATCATCTCGTCACCACCTCCTTCCTTTGCACCTTGCTCATCAACCTCTCGTCAATGGCAGCGGAAAAACCCTCCGTCACGATCGGCACGTTCCAGCAGGAGGTTCGGCGCGAATTTATCACAGCCGATGGCTTGCCCGCGGACGCGATCACTTCGGTGGCGCTGGATGGAAAGACGGTTTTCGCGGGAACGGCCAAAGGACTGGCGCGATTTAATAACGACCGTTGGGCGCTGGTGCAAGGGACGGGTGATGCGCCGGTGGAAGCCGTTGCGAGTCGTCGCGGGAAAATATTTTTCGTGGCAAAAAAACAACTGCTCTCGCTCGAAGGAGACAAGGTCAATGTCGTCGCTGCCTTGCCGGGCGGAGCCAAAATAAATTCGATCAACGTAGGTGAGAAAATTTATCTGGCAACCGATCAAGGCTTGTTTGTCCAGACAGGCGGTAACTTGCAGCCGATTACTGCGTTAAATGATTTGCTGGGCGAAAACCGCTCCGTCTTCCAGGTTGCAGTTGGGTCTCAACTCATCGTTGGCGCGGCGGCGGGACTTTTCCAGCAGGAAGCAAACGAGAAGTGGACTCGTCTTTTTCCTGGCGACAAGAACGGTCGCAGTTGGGCGCCGGTTAATGTGCGTGGCGTGGCTTACGACACGCAAGGGCGGTTGTGGTTCGCGTCGCCGCAGGGCGTGGGTCGGTTAGATAAGCAATGGACACTGTTCACTGGCGCGGAAGGGTTGCCTTACAATGATTTCACCACGATGGCTGCGGGCGAGGATGGCGTCGTTTGGTTCGGCACGCGCATGGGTGCGATCCGTTTTGACGGAACCGACTGGGAATATCGACAAGGCCGTCGCTGGGTTCCGAACGACGTGGTTGAAAGCATCGCCGTCACGCCTGAGGGAGATGCCTGGTTCGCCACCCCAGCCGGTTTGAGCGTCATCGAACGCAAGCCGATGACCCTCGCGGAAAAAGCGACATTTTACGAAAAGCAGATCGACGCGTTCCATCGCCGGACTCCTTGGGAATACGTTCTGGAAGTGACTGTGGGAAAACCGGGAACAACGGATCAGGTAACCCAAAGCGACAGCGACAATGACGGGTTGTGGACGAGCATGTATGGTGCGGGAGAATGTTTTGGTTATGGAGCGACGAAGAATCCCCTGGCAAAAAAACGGGCGCAAAAAGCCTTTGAAGCATTGCGCTGGTTGGGCGAAGTCACGCAAGGTGGCCAGCATGCGCCGCCTCCGGGTTATGTGGCGCGAACGATTCTGCCGACGAGCGGCCACGATCCGAACATTGGGCGAATCGAGAGTGACCGGCAGGAAAAGAAACACCAGGATTCACTCTGGAAGATTTACGAACCGCGCTGGCCGACGAGCAAGGATGGCAAATGGTTTTGGAAGAGCGACACCAGTTCCGATGAACTTGACGGCCACTTTTTCTTTTATGCGGCCTACTACGATCTCGTTTGCGAAACTGAATCCGAAAAGGCCCGCCTTCGCGACCACATGCGCGCATTGATGGACCACATTGTGAGTCACGATTTCAATCTCGTCGATCACGACGGCACTCCGACCCGCTGGTCGGTTTACAATCCTGAAAAGCTCAACCACCACCCGCTCTGGGCGGAGGAGCGCGGCCTGAAATCATTAAGCCTTCTCTCCTACCTTGCCGCCACCGAGCACGTCACCGGCGATCCAAAATATCGTCAGCTCATCAAGCTGCTCTGTGACAAGCATGCCTACGATACCAACCTGAAAAATCCGAAGAACCAACGTGGCGTCGGCTCGCCCAACCATTCTGACGATGAGATGGCATTCATGTGTTTCTATAACCTAATGAAATACGGCAACGACAAGAAGCTCACCGACGAAGTGGGTTATACGTTTTTCTCGTATTGGATTCTTGAATTTCCAGAAATGAATCCGTTCTTCAACTTTGCCTATGCCGCGTTTGGGGTTGATCGAAAATATACCAATCCATGGGGTACCCATGACATCTCTCCGTGGAAAGGGTGGCTCGAAGATTCCGTGGATACGCTCAAACGTTTTCCGCTCGACCGCTTCGACTGGCGGCACGCGAATACTCAACGACTCGACATCATACCGCTGATGCGCCAGACGGATGATCCTTACGCCAAGGGTCGCAGGCCGGCCGGTTACCGCGTGAATGGCAAAGTCCTCCCCGTGGACGAACGTTTCTTTGATCATTGGAACCACAATCCATTTAGCCTGGAGACCGGCGGGCACGGCGGTCAGTTGGGCGATGGCGCGGTCTTCCTGTTGCCTTACTACATGGGCCTTTACCACGGGTTTATCAAGGACGAATCGATTGCGAAACTGAACCGGTAAAATCGTGAGCGAAGCTGCCAAAGCTACTGCCAAAAAAATGACCTCGTCCGAACCGGGCCATGGCCATCGACGATGGGCGTTCTGCCTGATGCCGGCGATCGCGATGTCATTGGGTTGGGGTTTGCGTGGCTTCATCGGTGGCGGGCCGATGGGCGCAATGATTCCCGGCGCGATGGTAGCACTGTTGTTGTGCCACCTCCTTCCGTTGGACAAAAGCACGAGCGCGTTCGTCGCCGCGTTCGGAGCCATTGGCGTCGGGTTGGGCGGACAAATGACCTATGGTCAGACCATCGGGTTCATCGTTCAACCGGAAACATTTTTCTGGGGACTTTTGGGGCTAAGCGTCAAGGGTGGAATCTGGGGACTAATCGGCGGAACAGTTCTCGGCTTGGGATTTGTCCACCAACAGATGAGCCGCAAAATCCTCATCACTGGGTTGTTGCTGTTGATTATTGGAACGCTCGTCGGGTGGAAATGGATCAACGAACCTAAGCTGATCTATTTTTCCAATCTACACGACCGGCCGCGCGCGGAAATTTGGGCGGGGCTGCTCTTCGGAGCAATTTTTCTGCTGACTTACCTTGGCTTCATCGGTCACGCGAAAATTCCGTTGCACTTCGCGCTCTGGGGAACCTTGGGCGGAGCAATCGGTTTTGGCGGTGGTGGACTTTGGATGGCGCTGGGAAAAAAACTCCCCGAAGCCAAGGCATGGGCCAGTTGGTGGAAGATGATGGAGTTGACGTTCGGCTTTTGTTTCGGACTCGCGCTCGGGTGGGCTGCATGGTTGAAACGCATCGCGATCACATCAATTCAGTCGCAGCAAACGCAGGTGGCCAGCGGTTTAACTTCCATCGCACTTTCACTGGCAGCAACCGTCGGGCTGGGATTTTTTGCCCTGTGGTCAGATTCGAGCGTTGGAATTGTCTGGGGCTTCACTACCTACGGCATGGTTCTGCTTGTCGCCGCAATCGCCTGGGAAAAAATTTCGTGGCAGGTTGCGCTCACCGTAACCTACAGCGCATTCGCCCTCGATCTTGCGGAAACCTACTTCGAGGATTCGAACCCAGAAAATTTGTTGCTGCGCACGGCCCTCGTCGCAATCACCGGCTTGCTTTTCGGATTGCTCATCGCGCGCCGCGAGCAAGGCGGCAGACCGATGGTCAAATGGTCGTTCCTCATCCTGATGTGGGTAGCCATGGTGGTTTCCTATTTGAAAACGTTCGCGCACGGCCAGCTCAGTCCAGCCCACGCCATCGTTGAAATCATTTTTACCCTTCAGGCAGTGATGGTGACCTGGTTCCTCCTGACCGGAGTCAAACAAGGTTCAACCGTGAATCAAAATGGGATACAAGAGCGTGTTTAAAGAGTAGGAGCCGAGGTGACGAGGCTCAAATATTTCGTTTCTCCCCGGAACACTGCCAAAAAAATAGAGCCTCGTCACCTCGGCTGCTACGAGGTTTGAATGGATTTTCAAACAGGCTCTGAGAGCGTGTTCAAAAACGGTAGCCTCGGGCACAGCCAAACCAGAATTGATCAGCGCCATCAACGAACTGCCGCGCGCTGATCGAAAAAGTGCCAGCGAATTTTAGACTCGCGTCCTTCATTTTCAGCGGCGGACGGCTTCGACACCCAAAATTAACGCACGATTTTCAACTCCAAGCTTGAAGCCGGGGAAAAACTCTCTTTAGTTAAGCGCATGCGCAGCATACCCATTTCCGATCCTAGCTGGAAAACCATCCCACAAAATGGCTAACCAAGCTGAACCTTTAACGCGCGAACAGCTCTCATGGCGTTGGCGCATCTTGATTTCCACTTACTTCGCTTACGCGGGTTTTTACCTGACGCGCAAGGTCTTCACGATTTGCAAAACCCCGCTTGCCAAAGAATTCCACGTCGGGCTGGATCAAATCGCTCACATCTGGACCGCTTATCTGCTGGCTTACATGATCGGCCAATTCTTGTGCAGTTGGTTGGGCCGCAAGTGGGGGCCGCGCGTCCTGTTGCTCGGCGGTTTGGGTGTCTCCATTGTCATCAACGTCATCTTCGGCATGGCCAATTCGTACTGGACGTTTTTGGTTTTCATGTTTGTCAACGGCTTGGCGCAGTCCGCCGGCTGGCCTGGAGGCGTCGGGGGTGTTTCCGAATGGTTGCGCGCGAAAGAACGCGGCCAGATCATGGGGGTCTGGTCCACGAGCTATCTTGTGGGAAACATGCTTGTCAAAGCGATCGGTGGCTACTTGCTCGCGGCTTACGGATGGCGTTACGCCTTTTTCGGCTGCACGATTCTGACCGTGGCTACTTGGTGGCTGGTTTACTTTTGGCAGCGGAATAAACCTCAGGATGTTGGACTCGCTCCGATCGTCGAAACGAACTCCGAGGACAGCCGCACCGTCCGCGCATCGAATGAGGAACAAATCACGCTGCGTCAGTATCTTCATCTGGCGTTGAACCCTGTCGTGCTCATCATGGGCACCAGTTATTTTTCCATCAAATTTCTCCGTTACGCTCTCGATTCGTGGCTACCCACCTTTCTGAATTTGCAAGGGATGGATGTCGGGCGCGCCTCCTACTATTCGGGCATTTTTGACATGGCTGGTCTGGCCGGGGCGATCAGCGCGGGTTGGGCCTTGGATCGTTGGTTTCGCGGCCAGTGGCAGATACTCTGTTTCGTGATGGGCTTGGGGATGGTGTTGGGCTACTTGATGGTGGTGAAATTCGGCGGCAGTCCCTACCTGTTGGCGGTTTGTTTCGGGCTGGTTGGATTTATGATCTATGGGCCGGACACCATTTTGGCTGGCGCCGCTTCAGTCCAAGTCGCGGGCGAACGAAACGGCGTCGCGGTCGCTGGCATCGTGAACGGTCTGGGTAGTCTAGGCCCGGTAATCCAGGAAGAGGTCATCGGACAACTGATGAAGGGCAAAAATTTTCAAGAGGGCATTCGCGTTTCGAACCTGTTGACGCTCGGCATGAGCATCGCCTTTCTCCTGACCATGGTTTTAGTCATCTGGTATGTTCATGTGGCTCACAAAAAAAATCGAGCATCCGATGCCGACTCGTCAAAAACGGAAATGGTGTAGCACATGGCCAAAAAACTTCTCATCACCGGCGCGCAAGGTTTTGTGGGGAGCAACATCATTGAACAGGCTGACCCGGACTGGGAACTCCACGCTCTCTCTCGCCAACCCGAAAAAGTTCACCGCGCCGGTTTGTCCTGGCACACGGTTGATCCGAACGATGTCAATGATCTCCGGAAAATTTTCCTTCGCGTCCAGCCCGATGCCGTGATTCACGCGGCGGCCATGGCCAACATCGACGAATGCGAGGCGCACCAAGCCCTTGCGCTACAGGCGAACGTCGGTTTCACGCAAACGTTGGCCGACCTCTGCCGTGCCACTGGGGCGAAGCTGGTTTTCTGTTCCACCGACACCGTCTTCGATGGCGAACGCGCTCCTTATCGTGAAGAAGATATGCCGCAGCCCATCAACTACTACGCCCAGACGAAAGTGGATGCGGAGAAGATCGTCGCGCAACTTGGAACCAACGCCGTCATCGCCCGGCTTGCCCTGGTGCTCGGGTTACCGGTCGTGGGGCAGGGCAATTCATTTCTCGCTGCGATGATCGCCTCCTTCAAAGCCGGGCGCACCGTCACGTCCCCGACCAACGAAATCAGAACACCCGTGGACGTCATTACGTTGGCGCGCGCTTTGATCGAACTGGCCGCCAGCGATCACTCTGGCATTTTTCACCTTGCGGGCAACGATCACCTCAGCCGTTTTGACCTGGGGCAAGTCATTGCCGGGCGACTCGGTTTTCCAAAGGCGCTGGTTGTTCCGACTGATTCCAGCAAGATGCTCAATCGCGCACCCCGGCCTCGAGACGTTTCTCTAAATAACGCCAAAGCCCATGCGGAATTAAGAACTCCGATGCGCGGTTTCGAGGATGGACTCGTCCTGGCGTTGCAATCCGGAAAATAAATTCACTCATGAAAATCCAACACGACCTGCAAATTAAATTTGGCAACGAATATGGCCCCGAAGAAGAACGCGCCGTCATCGAAGTGCTCCGACTAGGCGCACCGACGAGTGGCGACGCTTGCATCCAATTCGAAAATGAATTCGCCGCCTACTGCGGTTCTACTCACGCCCGGGCCGTCAGCAATGGCACCGCCGCGTTGTTTCTTTCGCTCATCGGCATCGGCCTCAAGCCGGGCGACCGCGTCCTGACCACGCCATTGACCTGGATTGCCACCGCTGCTGCGGGCGCAACGCTCGGCGCGGAAGTCGATTTCGTCGATGTCGATCCGGTCACTTACAATCTCGATCCGAAAGCGTTGGAGGAAAAACTCACGCCCAATACCCGAGCCGTTCTCCCGGTGCATCTCTACGGCCAATGTTGCGACATGGATCCGATCCTCGCGCTGTCCAAGCAACATGGATTTGCGGTCGTCGAAGATGCCTGTCACGCCGTTGGCGCGGAATACAAAGGTCGCAAAGCGGGTAGCATGGGAACAACGGGTTGCTTCAGTTTTCACGAGCAGAAAAATATCTCCACACTCGGCGAAGGCGGCATGATCGTCACGAACGATGCTGACATCTTCGAACGCATTGCGCTCTACCGTTCCCATTGCACCCGTGTTTACGGCCAGAGCACGAAATATTGTTCGCTCGACGAAACCAGATTTCCCATGGGCAAACGGTTTTGGGCGCAGGACTTTGATGACTGCGGCTATAACTTTCGCATGACCGATGTGCAGGCAGCGGTCGGCATGGTTCAATTGAAGAAGCTCGACGCGTTCAACCAGCGTCGCATCGACAATGCGGCATACATCAGCGCCGGTTTGCAGGACGTGCCGGGCTTGACTTTGCCCAGCGTCGCACCCGGCAACAAACATGTGTTTCACCTTTATCCGGTGCAAATCGATGCCGCCGCGTTCGGGATGGCTCGCGATGAATTTATTTACGCCATGATGAACGAGCGCGGGGTCAAAGTCGGGACGCATTACACGCCGTTGCATTATTCAACTGCCTTCCGAAATCGTGGTTTCAAGAAGGGCCAATTCCCGGTCGCCGAAGCCGTCGCGGAACGACTGGTCACCCTCCCCATCAACCCGAGGCAAACTCGCGAAGCACTGGATTACCTGATCGACAGCATCCGGCAGTTGCAGAAGCGGTGACGCGGTGACGATTTGTTTTGTTAAATCTTTGAGAGCGTGTCTGAAAATGTAGCGTCGGGCGTCTCGCCTGACGTAGAGCCGTGGCGTCTCGCCCGGCGGAAAAGGTGCGAGCCGTGTCGGAGAGCCGCGGATTACCTGAATCTCTTCTCGCAATCCTGCCCCAATCCGGGCGGCAAGATGCCGTTCTCTACGGCGGAGCCTGTCTGAAAACGGTGGCGTCGCGCGTCTCGCCGCCCGGAAAGAACGTCCACGTTGGGTGGGACACAAAAATTCGCTGTCTCTATCGCCTGTTCTGGCGTTCTCTCCGCCGGGCGAGACGCCACGGCTCTACGTCAGGCGAGACGCCCGACGCTACCATCGAACGGATGTGCTCCGGTTTTAACAGATTCTAACGCCAAAACCTGGAGAACGGTGGGTATTTACCATTGCGCTGCGATGATGCGTCGATCCGTTTGCTCAAGAAATTTCAAGCTGTGGTTGATATGGACTATGGACAGTAAAAGCAATTGACAGAAGCTTCTTTGCAATATTATAAAAAAGCTCCCGATGAACCGATCTCGATTAACACATTCAACCGGCCAGCCCGCCGCACCGATACAACGTAAAGCTTTTACCTTGATCGAACTTTTGGTGGTCATTGCCATCATTGCCATTCTTGCCGGATTACTTCTCCCGGCGCTTGCGAAAGCCAAAGAAAAGGCGAACAAGATCAAATGCCTCAACAATCTCAAGCAACTTCAACTCTGTTGGCAGATGTATTTGGATGATAATCACGAAGTCCTGCCCCCCAACGAAAACGATTCTGCCTCCTCGCTCATCGGCTCTTGGATAGTGGGTGACTGCCGTAATGAAATAAATAACATCAACATCGAGAAAGGGATGCTTTTCCAGTATAACCAATCAGCGGCTATTTACAAATGTCCCTCCGATACATCAGTCGTTGTCCAAAATAGTGTGCGATACCCACGAAACCGGAGCTATTCCATGTGCAGTTCCGTCGGCAAGAGCAGCCAAAAGTTCTCTGATCTTCGCAAGCCAGCTCCGGTCAAGGCGTTTGTTTTCATCGACGAGGATGCTTTCACGATTGAGGATGGAAACTTTGGTGTCCGCCCCTACCCGTCTGGCGCCTGGGGCAATTTGCCCGGCAAACGGCATAGCAATGGCGTTACCTTGTCTTTTGCCGATGGACACGTGGATTATTGGAAATGGCGCTCGGCCAGATCGAGATTTAGCACCGGGACGGCTCTGCCGGATGAAGTCGTAGATTTAAGACGTTTGCAACATGCGGTTCGGTCCGATGATCCGACGTGGGCGGATTTCCATTGCTGATCAAGGACAATGTAACGATTGACGGTTATAGCCAGCCCGGTTCAGCGGCCAACACCAACCCGATCACGCAAACGAATAATGCGGTCATTAAAATCGCGCTTGATGCTTCTAATGCCAATTTCCGGGACATGGCCTACGTGTATTATGGTAGCTTAACCGTCTCGGATCCGGTGATTAATAATAGTGCCATGTATATCGCTATTGATGTGTCGCGCGAGCGAGGTGGATACGATCCTAACAAAAATGGTGACACCCTCGAAGGCCCTTACGTCATCGGAGAGAGGGCGATCCTCGGCATCTATCGTGCGACCAACGTCACGGTCAAGGGGTTGGCATTTCTTAGTGACGGCTTGGGCGCCGATTACGCGGTTGCCGTTGCCCAAGATTACGGTCTCGACACAACGGTTCATGACCGTTTTACTTATGACCAAGGTACCTCCCGTGGTTTTCACATCGCGGGTTGCTGGTTTGGGTTGGATCCTGCCACTCTGACACCTGCGCAGAGTGGTGCAGCCATTGCGGCGTTTCGTCACCGCGATAAGGGAACTGGCGGCACCCGGCAAGAGCTTCCGAACATGGAGAACATGACCATTGGCGTGAAAACCGGATCGGCGAATCCTCGGGCACAATTCAACGTCATTCAAGCCTTGGGAGCAACCCTTGCTACAGAAGGCATTCGGTTTAAGGTCGCGGGTAACCAGTTCCTAGGTACTACAGATACGGACATTGGTCGTTACGACGACACGCAATCACCCAGCATCATCTGGGGAACGGATGGCGACGGTGTGAATGATGCTGAAGAAGGCAATCTGATGCCTGAATCTAAGATGTCATTCTACAATACCTCAGATAAGGTATTTCGTATTGCGGGCAACATTTTTGGTCTCGCTACAGACGGCAGTAGGCCTGCCGCGGTTCGTTACGTGTTCGACGGCTTTGCTTTCAACTCAAGGACGAAGGTTCAATTTGGGTCGGATTTCAATGGTGTCAGCGATTCCTTGGAGGGGAACAAGGTTTATGACTCGCTTGGGTTTGCTGGCAATACCGGTGCCACGACCAACACCGCCTGGATTTTAATGCGCGGCAATACGCTGGTGAATAACCAAGTCACCCTGCCGTTGATTGAAAGCGCACTCGTTTATACCAATTTCATCGACATCGTAGCCACCAACGCCATCACCCCGGTGATCAGTGCTGTGACCACGACCACGTTGACCGGCTCTTGCGGGATTCCGCTCCCGACCGTCGCAAAGGTCGTTGTGGATATTTATACGTCGGATCCTGAAGGTGATACCGCTGGGTTTCCCCAAGGAAAGACTTATCGCGGGAGTATTGAGGACAACTCGGCGCTGGATTCCAACCCGGCGGTAGGTCAATTCACCCTCAATACCACCGGCCTCGGTATCACGTCGGCTACCAAAGTGACCATTACCGCTAACTACCTGAAAGCGGGCCCCTCGGCGATATCGTCAATCGTCCGGAGCGGCAGTAATACGACCCTTGCCATCACCAATGGAACCGGCCCCTTCAATATCCTTCGAGCCTCAACTGTCACTGGTCCCTACAATGTCACAACCAATGTGGCAGCCAATACCACAACCTTCGCGGACGCTGCGGCTGTGTCATTCTATCGAGTCAGTTCCACCATCGGCGGCCAAACGTCGCCATTCGCAACTTCGGTTCTTGTGCCTTAAGCAGCCACGAAGTTCTCATTCTTAACACAGCCCGCCGGCAACGGCGGGCTTTTTCTTGCCCTGCTGAGGCCCGGGCTACAGCTTTTATCATAGAGGTTAAGTGACGCGTTTCGTTGTAACCAAAGCGCTTTCATTTCCGCATTGTCTTCAAGACTTCACGCCCACTCATTTATTGTGTCGCAACTTTAGTGTTGCGAAAGGGTTCTTGTTCGCAATAACTCTCTTTGTATGAACCCTTCATCCACCGCCGCCAAAACGTCCTCACCTCTGAGTTCCTCGATTCGTGAGCGCTTGAGTCTGCCGATAACTCCGGAGTTGTACGACACCATCCGTCGCCTTTGGATTAATCACTCCAAAGCAGAGGACAAACGCGATCTGCAAGGTTTGATCGACACGCTGACCGAGGATTGCGTTTATGAAATCCCATCGACGGGCCAACGTTGGGAGGGACACGACGGCGCACGAAATTTCTACACTTCATTTTTAGGCGCGTTCCCGGATGTGCATTTTGATTTAACGGACATTGTCATCGGGCCGCAGGGTGTTTTTGAAGTCGCAGACATGACGGGAACTCAAGTCGGCCCTTGGGCAGGCGTGGAACCGTCCGGCAAGCCGGTGCGATATCCGGTGATCATTTATTTTCCGTGGGACAATGTCGCGAAGAAGTTCTCGGGAGAAAAAGTATTTTACGATCAAAATGCCGGCCCGGGCAAATTGTAATGATTGAAGCGGGGGTGATAGAAGCATGGCGGGTGGCAACCGGGAATCTGCATGTATTTAACCCGAATTCCGAAGTCGGAACCGTGGCGGGCGAAATAGTTTGGGGAGCGCACGCGTCTCGCGTGCAGTTTTCGGCGTCGCGCCGAAAACTTCGTCGCACAAATATTCCCCTGAAAATAAAATTAGTTGGGGAACGATGGATTGGGCGCGACGCCCAATCCCGCACGCGGGACGCGTGCGCTACCATTTTAACTTCGGCGTTCGGGTTTAAGAGCGTGTTTGAAAACCCGTTCAAGGCTTGTAGCAGCCGAGGTAACGAGGCTCAAATTTCCCGACTTTCCAGGCCAACGAGCGAAAGAATTAGAGTCTCGTTACCTCGACTGCTACTTTTCAAACAGGCTCTAAAACAATTGCGGATTCCCAAGAAAATTATGAAACAGACACAGGCTCTATATTTCTCCGCGCTCCTTATGATTCCCGTCGTTGGTTTTGCCGGAGATTTCAGATTCTTTGAACCACTCGATCCGCCCCGGCCCTTTCAAGTGATGGTGCATCGCGGCGCGGCGAATCAAGCGCCCGAGAACACGCGTCCGGCGTTGCAACGCTGCATCGAAGATGGCTTCGAGTGGGCCGAAATCGACGTGCGTTTGACCAAGGATGGCCAACATGTTCTCGCTCACGACGCCAAGCTGGACCGAATCTCCAACGGCACCGGCCTGGTGAGAGATCATACGCTGGAAGAATTATTGACGCTGGATGCCGGGTCGTGGTTCGCCAAACGTTACGCCGGAACACCGCTTCTCTCGTTCAAGCAATGTCTCGAATTTTCCAGGGGCAAACTCAATCTCTACCTCGATTGCAAAGAAGTGAATCCCGAGTTGCTGGTTCAGGAAATCCTTCAGACTGGCCTGGAAAAGCAGGTGGTCGTCTTCGATGGTTTGGAAAATCTGGCGCGCGTGCGCAAGGCAGGGCAGGGCAAAGTTGCGACGATGGCCAAGTGGCATCCGAAAGATGGCCTGACGACGTGGATCGAAAAGGTGCAACCGGACGCGGTTGAGATCGATGCGAACGAAATTACTCCGGCGATTGCGCAAGCGTTTCACGAAAAAAAAATCCGGGTCCAAACCAAAAATCTCGGTGATTGGGATGCGCCGAAATTCTGGGACAAAGCGCAGGCTGCAAAGGTGGATTGGATTCAAACTGATTTGCCGGAAGAAATTATTGCGCGCGACCTGTGGCATCGCGTGACGAAGCGTCCGGTTCGGATTTCACTGCATCGCGGCGCGAATCGTTACGCGCCGGAGAACACGTTGCCCGCCTTCGCCAAAGCGATTCGGCTCGGCGTGGACTTTGTCGAGTTCGACGTTCGCACCACCAGCGATGGAAAATTTTATCTGCTGCACGACAGCTCGTTCGATGGCAAGACGGATGGTCACGGGCAAATCGTAAACACTCCATCGAGTGTGGTGGCTTCATTAAGTGCAGGCGTAAAATTTGGACATCAATTCGCCAAGCTCGGTTTGCCGACGATGGAAGAATTTCTCACGTCCATTGACGGGAAGATTGATCTCTATTTCGACGCGAAGGCGATTCCGCCCGAAGCTTTGGCGGAAGCGGTGGCGCGGCATCACATGGCCAACCGCACGGTGGTTTATCAGAGCATGAATTACCTCTTGAAACTCAAAGCCATTGACCCGCGTATCCGGGCGTTGCCGCCCCTGGGCGAAGCGCAGGAACTGGATGAACTTGCCGCAAAGTTAAAACCGTACGCTGTCGATGCTTCATGGGATATTTTGTCCAGGGAACTGATCGACCGCTGCCACGCGCATGGAATTCTGGTGTTCTCCGACGCGCTGGGTAAACACGAAACCATCGCGGATTACCAAAAGGCGATGGATTGGGGGATTGACCTGATTCAAACCGATCACCCGATGCGAGTCATGCGCGCCATTGATTTGCGTAATGCAAAAAGGTAGCGGATTTTAGTCGCAGGAGAATTTACCTGACGAATGGAGATCGTATTTTTTCGCAGTGAAATGAAACGAAGTTTGCAACGCGGTTTTGTTTTTGCGCTGATGGCTATTTCGGCGCTCGTGGTCCACGCGCAATCGAGCATTAAACTTTCCTCCCTCACTTTGGGAACCGAGTGGACACAACCCGTCACAAACGGCGACTTCCAGGCGCAAGGTCCTTTGTTCGGTGGACGCCATCCAAATCCAACCGGCTGGTCCGGCTTCGGTGACATCTTCGCGGACGCCGGAACCAACATGGTCAAGGCGTGCAATGAGATTGTCGCAAAAGGTTATACGACCGGTGGCGGAACAGTGGCCTTGCGGCAACGCGCCGTGATTCTCCAGCCTGCGACCGAATATGTTCTCAGCGGTTATCTCTGGAATTTCGGCGACGCGACCAACTACGTGAATGTTGTCGTCGATTTCAACGACGCACCCGGCGAACCGCAACTGACGCTCTACGCCGGTGGCGCAGCCGATCAAGGTTGTTTCATTTATCGCTACTTCAACACCGCTGTGACCGGAACGAACCTTATTCTGCGCGTCTTCTACGACGGCTTGACCGGCACCGGCACGGCGGCAAAATATTTTCCACTGGCCGCGCAATGGGACAACATTGCGATCACGAAGGCGTCCTACTTCGCACTGCCGCAGACCAACAGCGTCGTCGCGTTGAGCCTGTCGAAATCCGGTCCCGGTGGACGACTCGCGTGGCCATCGGCTCCGCTGGATCTTGTTCCGCAATGGACCTCGAACGTCGCTACCGCGCTTCCCTGGACGAGGCTTGCGAATGTGGTCACGGTCAGCAATGCGCAGAACAGCGTCACACTCAGCAATGTCGTCGGCTCGCGTTTCTTCGGCCTCACTGATGCAGTGGATACCTCGACGCTCAATCGCAAAATGCTTCTAGGCTACCAGGGTTGGTTCGCCTGTCCGGGCGATGGTTCTCCCGTGAACGGTTGGGTTCATTGGTTTCGCAGCCAGACCCCGAGCGCGGCCAACGCGACGGTGGATCTTTGGCCCGACACGAGCGAACTCGACGCCGACGAATTGTTCGACACCGCAATGACCTTGAGCAACGGCTTGCCCGCCCGACTCTACGGCGCGGCAAAACAGAAGACGGTGCTCCGCCATTTCAAATGGATGCGCGACTACAAAATCGACGGCGTGTTTCTGCAACGATTTACATCCGAGTTGAGCAGTTCGTCTTTTTCCGCGTGGCGCAATCAGGTGACATCCAACGTTTGGCTCGGTGCAGAGAGTTACGGAAGAGTGTTCGCGATCATGTATGACATTTCCGGTCAACCCGAGAGCACACTCGTCAGCACCGTCACTAACGATTGGAATTTTCTCGTGAACACGATGCGCGTCACAAGCAGTCCGCGTTACCAGCGGCATCGTGGCAAACCAGTTGTTGCGATCTGGGGTTTTGGTTTTACCGATCGCACTGGGACGCCGCAACAAGCGCTCACGGTGATCAATTTTTTCAAAGCGGCTGGAGCGACCGTCATGGGTGGCGTGCCGACCTATTGGCGCACACTCAACAACGATTCAAAAACCGATCCGGCGTGGGCTGATGTTTACCGCGCGTTTGATATCGTCAGCCCTTGGGCCGTTGGCCGCTATGGGACGGAGACGGAAGCAGATAATTTTCGACAAAACCTGATCGCACCCGATCTCGCAGCGACGACGAGCCTCGGTCTCGATTACATGCCGGTGATTTTCCCCGGCTTCTCGTGGCACAACCTGTTTAACGGCTCTCCGCCAAACCAGATTCCGCGCAACGCCGGGAATTTTTACTGGCGTCAGGCCTACAACGCGGTGGCGGCTGGTTGCCCGATGATTTTCGGCGCCATGTTCGACGAAGTGGATGAAGGCACTGCGATGTATAAGCTGGCCCCGACCGGGGCGGAATTGCCGGTGCAGGGAACCTTCGTTCCTCTGAACATTGATGGAACCGCTCTGCCGAGCGACTGGTATTTGCGACTGGCCGGCGCGGCCACCCGGATGTTGCGCGGCGATTCGACAGCCTCGCCTTTGAGACCAAGTAACCCGTAGCTGATTTCTTTTCCTATGAGAACCGGTTGTTTGCCGACGGCTGCCTCCTCTCCCGCCCATTGGGCACCCTCTCCTCCATCCGATGGATGAGAGGGATGAGAAGAAAAGGCGCTTTCGGCCATTCCACCGAATTTCACTGTGAAAGGGTATAAATCCGGGTGTGATTAAAAGTGGGTGAAGGAACGGAGCGCGGACATTCCTGTCCGCCGGAGGCTCTGGCTAAAACATCAAGCGCTCTGGGCGGAAGGACGCGCGGGCGGACAAGAATGTCCGCGCTCCGTCACCCACTTTTAATCACACCCTATAAATCCATCCTCACAGCTAAACCTCTTCACGTTTTCTTAAGGTTCGTTTTGTCATAGTCCGTCCCATGAAAACGAACCTTATCGAAACATCTAAGATTAGTGTCGTAGCTGGCGCGTTGCTGCTGGCGATCAACGTTTCGTCCGGGGCGGTTGAGTTTCCGCCAAGTTCCTCAGTGGAAGTCCGTTCCGCTGCGGGCACGAACATCGTGAATGTCAAAATTTTCGACGCGAACGATTACGTCTGGATTTTGCAAAGCTCCAGCAATTTGACGAGCTGGACTGAAGTCGAGGCGTTGAAAATTCACAACGGAAGTTTTCAACGCGGAATCCCGCGCGCCGCCGACATCCCGTCCGCCTTTTTCCGCGCTTACTACGATCCGGCACGTCAGAATATTTTCAGCACGACCGATAGTGCGCTGCTTCTGCCGGGGACTTCGTTCAATTACGCCGCGCCGGTTTTGCCGCCGAATTTTTTTGTCCAACCGATTCTCGGTCAGGACAACATGCCTGGAACAAACCTGACGACCGACCTTGGTGCGACGCTTGGCCGCGTTTTGTTTTACGACAAACGGCTTTCAACGAACCTGGCCGTTTCCTGCTCTTCGTGCCATCAGCGCGAACATGGTTTTTCCGATCCGCGCAAATTCAGCGTTGGGTTCAATGGTGGTTTGACCGGCCGCAATTCGATGGGACTAAGCAACGCGCGCTGGTATCAACGCCGCCATTTCTTCTGGGACGAGCGGGCCAACACGCTCGAAGATCAAGTGCTTCAGCCCATTCAGAATTCCGTTGAGATGGGCATGACCTTGCCGGCTCTCACCAATCGCCTCGCCTCCGAGCCTTTCTATACGAACCTCTTCACCCGCGCATTCGGTTCGCCTGCGGTGACTTCGGATCGCATCTCCCGTGCGCTGGCCCAATTTGTCCGCTCCATTGTTTCTGTAAAATCGAAATTCGATACCGGAGTGACAAACAACTTCGCGAACCTAACCGCGCAGGAAAATCTCGGGCGTCAGGTATTTTTGGGACAAGTCGGCAACGCCACTTGCGCAGCGTGTCATGGCACCGATAATTTCGTTCCTGGGTCGGCGCTCAATAATAACGGACTCGAATTTCCGTTCGTGGACAGAGGAGTGGGCGCTATTACCGGACTAACCACGGACGATGGAAAATTCAAAGTGCCTTCCCTGCGCAATATCGAACTCACCGCGCCCTTCATGCACGATGGACGTTTTGCCACCCTGGAAGAAGTGGTGGAATTCTACGCCTCTGGCGTGGTCAACAACCCGAACCTGTCGCCACCCTTGCGCGGTCCGAACGGTCAACCGTTGCGCTTGAATCTCGATGCTGCGCAGAAAGCCGCCCTAGTCGCCTTCATGAAAACACTCACCGACCTCAGTGTGACGGCTGACGATAAATTCTCCGACCCATTTAACTACGGAAATTAAAACTGAACAGGTCTGGCCACGGGTGAAGTGAAGATGAAAAAGTGTCTTTGCTTCATCCAGGCGGCGGCGTCTCGGTAGAGCGCCGCATAATTTCCCGGACGTTGGGAGCTGACGGCGCTCAAAGACCTCGGCATTGAGGACAACACGGTCGTCATGTTTCTCTCCGACAACGGCGGCTGCACCGAAGAACCCGGCATCGTCAGCACCTACACTGCCGTCGGCCCCGCGTGGGGTTGGACGCAGAACACGCCGTTCCGCCGCTACAAGAGCTGGGTGAACGAAGGCGGCATCAGCACGCCGTTTATCGTTCGCTGGCCCGGCCATGTGAAGCCGCACACGATGACCGGCCAGATTGGCCACATCATAGACGTGCTCCCCACGTGTCTCGAATTCGCGGGTGGAAAGTTTGTAGTCCCGCCTTCAGGCGGTTCCGGGGCACCGGCTAAAGCCGGAACTCCAAATTTCGAAGGCCGCAGTCTCGCGCCGATCTTTCGCGGTGAAACACGCGCCTCGCCCGAGGAACTTTGCTGGGAGTGGGCCGGCAACTGCGCGGTGCGCCACGGCAAGTGGAAACTGGTGTGGGATACGGCGGCGAGGCCGTCGAGTTGGGAACTCTATGACGTCGAGGCCGACCGCACCGAGTTGCACAACCTCGCCGCGAAGATGCCGGAGAAGGTCGCAGAGTTAAAAACCGCCTACGAACGCTGGGCGACAGCGACCAGCCGGGTCATCCCAGGATCCGGTAACAACTCGAAGCGGACAAAGGACGAGTAACATGACAAACCAAAAAAGAATCGCGCGCAGTTTCTCACGAGCTTTGATCGCGCTCCTCGCCGTCAGCCATTCTGCTGCCGAATAAAACCATCGTGCAGGGCTTCGTGACACATCATTTAGAGTTGAAAGACGGCAGCGAGTTCGAAGGCTTTGTGACCCAGGAGGCTGCGGATAAAATCACGATCCGCACCAGCACCGCGCAAGAAGTTGTCATCAAAGTTTCCGACCAAGTCAAGCGCACCAAACTCGAACGCTCCATCATGCCGGAAGGCCTGGCAGCCAACTTGACGGTGAAAGAATTCGCTGCGCTGCTGGACTACTTGCAATCGTTTTCAATGAAATGAGACCTCCGCAAAAAATGTAGTGTCGAGGCTGTGCCTCGACTGATTTGCCGAAAAGCCCAATATTTCCGGCCACAGGCCGGACACTACATCGGTGATCAAAATGGTTTTGCAGAGGTCTCGAAATGAATCCGCCTCCGGCATGATTGGCTCTCCCATTCCGTGGCGTTCGCTGTTTACTCTACGCCGTTCCCAAATGCCATGATTTCAAAATCTTTCTCACTCCTCCAATAAAAGGTGGCTGACCATCCCTTCTTTTTTGTAGCCTGCCCCTCACGTGAACGACCTCACTCAACTTCTGCAATCGGCCTCGGGGGGCGACCCGCGGGCTGCGGCGGAATTATTGCCGTTGGTTTACGACGAACTTCGACGCCTGGCCGCACACCGGTTGGCGGGCGAACGCAGCGGTCACACTCTCCAACCCACCGCCCTGGTGCATGAAGCCTGGCTCAAAATTTCTGGAGACGACGAGCGCACCTGGAATGGGCGGCAGCATTTTTTTTCTGCGGCGGCGGAGGCCATGCGGCGCATCCTCGTCGATCGTGCGCGGCGCAGGCAATCAGCGAAACGCGGGGCCGGAGCAGAACCACTCGATGTGGATGAGTTGGATATTCCTGCGCCTGCGGACGACGACCAGTTGTTAGCCGTGAACGAGGCTTTGGTAAAATTCGCCGCAACCGACGCCCGCAAAGCTGAGTTAGTCAAGCTGCGCTACTTCGTTGGGCTGACATTTGAGGAAGCTGCCGAGGCGCTGGGAATCGCGGTGCCGACGGCCAAGCAGTGGTGGGCTTACGCCCGCGCCTGGCTTCGGGTGGAAATGACGCAAACCGGGAAGAGTGGCCATTCGGCAAGGTAGCAGCCAATCACCGCGTAATCGAAGCTACTCCTGTTTGCCTTTTGGCATGTGGGTGTCCCAAGTGCGTCCGGACTCCGGCTCGATGTGGGTGAAACCCATGCCGGCGGGCGGATTGGGGATGCGAATGAGATGCTGGCAGCCGGGACATTGGATCTGCCGCCCGGCATGGCACGCTTCGCACTTCAACGGTTGATCACAGTGGGAACAGTAAAACTTGAATTCAGTTGTGCTCATAGGTTCTACCTTCATAAGCGCAAAAACCGGGACAAAAGTATATCGAAATATTTTTCCATACTTTTTTTCTCCCAATTACGCTTAAACAGGTAGATGAATGAGCCTGATCACAGCATGAAGACAGCCGTACAACATGAAGAAGCCCTGTTTCAGGCTGCCGCCCAACTGAACGCGACGGAACGCGCCCCATTTCTGAATGGCGCCTGCCATGACGATCCGGCCCTCCGTCAGCGGCTTGATGCGCTCCTCGCTGCTCACGATGCGAAAGACTCATTTCTTGAACCCGAAATGCCACAAATTGGCGGCAAATCTCTGCAAACGATCAAGCTCGACCTTGCCGACGCCCCCGACGAAGCCGTGGGCCAGACGCTCGGGCGCTACAAATTGCTGGAGCGGGTAGGGGAGGGCGGCTGCGGCGTGGTCTATGTCGCAGAGCAAACGGAGCCGGTTCGGCGACGAGTGGCGCTCAAGGTCATCAAGCTGGGGATGGACACGAAGCAGGTGGTCGCGCGGTTCGAGGCGGAGCGGCAGGCACTGGCGATGATGGATCATCCGAACATTGCCAAGGTGCTGGATGCAGGGATGACGGAAGGTAGGGCGCGTCACTCCGTGCGCGCCGGGGTGGAACAAACTCAAGACGGCGCGCAGGGGACTGACGCGCCCTACCTTTCCGAAGGCCGGCCATTCTTCGTGATGGAATTGGTGCGCGGCATCCGCATCACCGATTACTGCGACCAGGCGAATCTCACCACCAAGGAACGGCTCGATATGTTCATCAAGGTTTGCCAGGCGATTCAACACGCGCACCAGAAGGGGATCATCCATCGCGACATCAAGCCCTCCAATGTCATCGTAGCCATCCATGATGTGACCCCCGTTGTCAAAGTCATTGACTTTGGAGTAGCAAAAGCTATTGGTCAGCAGTTGACAGACAATACCATTTATACTGTTGTGAGCCAAATGGTCGGTACACCGCTGTACATGAGCCCAGAGCAAGCGGGTCAAAGCAGTCTCGACGTCGACACGCGGAGCGATGTCTATTCTCTGGGTGTATTGGTTTATGAGCTGATTACTGGAGTTA
>JAYVSV010000083.1:0-31735 GCA_043775015.1 Verrucomicrobiota bacterium | reverse complement strand
GTAACTCGCACCGGACTTGAGCCAGCCTTCGCGGATCATCTCCTTGAGCAGAATCATCACGCGGACTTTCGAGATGAGGCCGTAGAGCAAACCAATTTCGGATTTGTCCTTATCGATTTTTGCGCGGATTTCCCACAGCTCTTCGTCGAGGCATTTCAGGAGCTTGGGCAACTGGCGGTCGCCGAGCGCGTCGCCGAGCGCGAAGGCGCGGGCGGTTTTGTTTTGCAAGGAAACGGCCTGCACGTCAGCCAACTCAATGTCGGCGCGCTCGCCGGTGAACACGCACAGTTTCTCGACCTCATTCACCAGCAGCCGGGAATTAGGACCGATGCGCGAGACAAATTCCGCGAGCGCTTCGTCGGAAATCTCCTTTTTGCGCGCACGGATTTCGCGCGTGGCGAGCAATTCGGCTTGCGACGCCCAATCTTTGTCGTCGATGGAAAGCCCCTTGAACGTTTCCACTGCACCGAGTTTCTCGATGGCTTTGTAGAAAACTTTGCGCTTGTCCACTCGCGGTGCGCTGATGAGCAGGCGGACATTTTGCCACGGAAAGTTTTTTAACTCGTCGGCGATTTCGCCGAGCGTTTCGGTGACGGCGGCAGCGGCGAGAATCCGGTCTTCGACAAGAAAATTGCAGTCGCGCAGCCAGATGGCTTTGCCGCCGCCGAAGAACGGGAGCGTCTGCATCGCCTCACGGAGTTTGGCGAGCGACTTGAGCGAATCGGCGGAATTGCCGGCAGTGGCGTCGATGATTTCGCGATCCATGCCGCAAGTTCCTCGGACCACTTGGTGTAAATCTCCTTCGCGCGCTGCTTCACGGCGAGGTCGTCGTCGCCGAAAACGAGCATGACGGGAGACGACTTGGCGGCGGGTGCAGGCAAGGATTTATTCTTCTTCGCCCGCGCCGCCTTCGTTGATCTTGTCGAGGACTTCGCTCATGTCCTCGACTTGTTCGAGCAAGGCGGCGGTGACGAAAATGGGGCGTTTCTGCGCGGCGGCAAGCGCGAGGCAATCGCTGGGGCGCGCATCGATCTCAACAATCTTGCGTGCAGTGTGAAGTTCGTTCTGCTGTTGCAAGATGAGACGCGCGAAGTAGGTGGAATTTTTCAGGCTGGTGATGATGACGCGCTCGACGGTGATGTTGAAGCCTTTGAAGACGCTGGCCATGAGGTCGTGCGTGAGCGGGCGCTCCTTGAGCTCGGCGCGCAGGAACATGCGGATGACTTGTCCCATCTGCGGCTCGACATTGATGACGAAAACTTTCTCGTCATTCCCCACGAAAATGGCGCAACCGTTGTTCGCCGGGAGAATCCCGCGAATCTTGACGGCCACAACATCACTCTTCATACCGAGAACTTAACGACAAGCACCAAAAAAACAAGCTTCGCGCCGGATGGTTTTTTGCGTGACAAGTGAAGCAATGTGACTAGAGTGTGCGCCCTTCGACGACCCTATGGTCTAGCGGTTAGGACATCTCCCTTTCACGGAGATAGCCCGGGTTCGATTCCCGGTAGGGTCGCCAACTTTTTCCCGTTTCTTAATCCATCGGTTCTTCGCAAATCTGTCGTCCGTGCCGTTGCAATTTTACTTCATTGTTTCGGCGGATTTCGTTGCCAGGAATAATTCTGCCAAGCCGGAATGAATGAGTCGCGCGGTGTCTGGTCCGCACGAGTTAACCTCACCGTAAACATGCCCCTTTGAACCGTAAATGTAGGGCGGTTTCACGTCCCATTCGCTCTTCGGAATAATGTAGCCAAGCTCGTCGTTCGCCAGGCCGAAAACGAATTTGATTCTTCCGGGCATGAGTTCGCGCAGCGGTGGGACTTCCAGCGGTTCGATGTCAAAATCTCCGCCGGGTGCGCGTTCGATTCCGCCGTTGATGATTTCTGGATAAATTTCGCCAGGCACGCAGGCGATGCTGGCGTCCCCAATCGTTACCAAGGCGACTTCCGTGCGCATCGTTTTCCAACGGACGTGTCCGCGATCAATCAAGCCGAGATAAGCGCCCGCCAAAAATAAATTGTTATCAATCGGGATTTCGATGGTGCGAGCG
Source organism: Verrucomicrobiota bacterium (assembly GCA_043775015.1). Lineage (GTDB taxonomy): Bacteria > Verrucomicrobiota > Verrucomicrobiia > Limisphaerales > CANJXF01 > CANJXF01. Next base: position 29,682 of record JAYVSV010000083.1, on the reverse strand, counting down.
TGGATGGCGATGGGAGCAACCGTGGTTGTCGCCGTGTTGGTTTCCGCAAATTTACGAAGAATGCGAGTGGCGAGTTGATGTCCGACCGCGCGGGATTTTTCGTGGGAAGGTTCTTTGAAATCCTGCTGCAAAAACGGGTCGCGCACCGTCACGCTGGGATGCGTGGTCATCAGTCCGCCAACTGCACCGTTGACGTAAAGATGAATGCCGCCAACACCCGTCGCGAATGATTTGCCTCCATTCGTAAAGCCGTGTTCCAACGTCTCTCGCACATACCCGCAAAAATCTGCGGTGATTTCGGTGTTCTGGCCCCACGGAGTTTCCGGGTGGTTCGCCCAACCTACGATACTCCCGATGGTCGCGCCTGTGGTTGGACTTGTGAAGTGCATCACGCGAATGTCGGGATCGAACACGATTGGTTTGCGCGTGTCGGAAACCAGACCTTCGGTAGGAGTGGGAATCTCGTGGATGGCCATGCGTGTGGGTTGCAACGCACCGATCGCGTCGCCCAGAGATTTCGCTGCCGCAGCGATGACTTGCTTTCGATAACCAGCGTCCACGCCCGTGTGTAAAACGTCCGGCCCCCACAACCCCATCAAGTCAGGGGTGGAGTGATTGTGCGTCGAGCAGACAATGGTGTAATCAAGCTTCCATTCCGCAGCGCAGGCGCGGCGGACCGCCAGGACGTTGTCGTGGAAAAATCCGATGGCATCCAGCACCACCATTCCGACTCGGCTGTGTCCGTCATCGAGCACGCAGGCGACGGCCCAAAGATCGTCGTGAATGGCCGTGGCCGCGCGATGTTGGCTGAACCCCGCGACCCACACAGGTCGTTTCGGGTCGGAGAGGTCGGGATTGATTTTAATGCGTCCGAAACCAACGCGCAACGGATGTGGTTCAGCCCGTGACTTCGCGGTATCTATTTTTAAATTCAACTTGTAATCCGGGTTGCGATCGCGGAACGCATAAACACCGCGCGCGAAGATTACAACGATAAGGATGAGAAGTAGGGCCGCGCCCCATCGAACGATTCGCAATAAAATTTTTTTCATGGTGAAACGGCCGCCTGAATCTGCGGCCAGGTCGAGTTTGGTGATCGCCAAGTTGCTGTCAAACAATCTTCATCAAACGCATTTCAATTCTAAAAAACCATGATTGAACCGCTCGAGTTTTTCTTTCCGCTTCGCGTTGACAACGAACCGGGTGCTGCGAGAGCATTCGCGCCAATGATTGTTTCCGCTTGGTGGTTGCTCGTTTTGGCCATCCCGGTTTTGATGCTGGGAGAATTTCTCGTCCGCAAAATAAAAATTCTTTCCCGTTTTAACATCCCGGCTCCCGTCGCCAGTGGATTGCTTTTTTCCCTTCTTGTTTTAGTTGGTGCAATTACCGGCCTTCTCGTTTTCAAACTCGAAACAAAAGTCGATGCCCGTTGGTGGACATGGTTGCTGACCATCGAACCGGAGTGGCAAAAAAGTCCATCCGTCGCAGTGCATCAACCATTTCTAGTCGCATTTTTTACCTGCATTGGTTTGAACGCCAGTTGGAATATCGCCAAGCGCGGCAGTGTTCAGGTGCTTATTTTTCTGGTCCTCGCGGCTACGCTCGCCGTAATTCAAAATATCGTCGGCGTGCTGCTGGCAAAAGCTTTGGGCGTTTCACCGTTGCTCGGAATTGTTTGCGGCAGCGTAACGATGACCGGCGGGCACGGCACCGCACTCGGTTTTGCATCGTTGCTCGAAAAATCCGGTTTGGCTGGAGCCGGGGTTCTCGGCGTGGCGGCGGCAACCTTTGGTCTGGTCACAGGTGGGCTGATCGGTGGCCCGATTGGCGGTCGATTGATTCAGAAAAATAAATTGCACTCCAGCGCGCCACTTAAAACGCATCTCGAAAATCCGGGCGGTGGCGAATCGGGAATTTTGAAAGATTTTCGCGCCCTTGCCGGATATGGAAAAACATTTCTGCTGCATCTTCTGCTTCTGCTGGCCTGCATCAAAATCGGCGCGTGGGTGAGCCATTTCATTCAAGAAACCAAAATGACTTTTCCGGTTTACATGGGGGCAATGTTATTTGGATTGATCGTTCGCAATGTGTTGGATTTGTCCGGCGCACGCTGGATTTCCACCGAAATAGTGGACACGCTCGGCTCTGTCTCGTTAGGTGTTTTTCTTTCCATCGCCATGATGAGTTTGAATCTACTGGAATTGGCCAACGCCGCTTTGCCGATGATCATCATCCTTTCCGTGCAAGTTGGTTTGATGGCTCTATTCGCCTGGTTCATCACCTATCGTGTGATGGGGCGCGACTTCGACGCGGCGGTGATGGCGGGTGGTCATTGTGGCTTTGGTTTGGGTGCGACGCCGAACGCCGTGGCGAATATGAAATCGCTAGTGGGACGTTTCGGGCCTGCGCCGCGCGCATTTTTGGTCGTGCCGATCGTCGGTGGTTTTTTGATCGATTTTCTCAACGCGATGAACATCACGTTTTTCATCAATCTTCTGAAGTAAAACCGGAGAAATTTTTGCGTTGGCGAAATTGTTGCCAGCCCAAACCGCGCGAGTGGTTCCGCAGCCCGCGCACCTGCCATTCTCTGCGGTATTACCTCACGCCGCAGGGCTTTCTTCACCCGAAATTGACGGACGCAACGCATAAAACGGTCTTATTTATTTTGTATAAATTGTCTGCTCAACATTGCCCTCCGGATTGATTCATCGTAGCTTCTAAAAGCGAAGGTTGCATTTTCCTTCGACTTGTAGATTTTAAGATGAATATGACTATCAATTCCGATTCGAGTTCGGGCACTGGACCAGCCGAAAGCGCAGCTTGGAAAGAAATTGTGCTGCAGTATCAGACTCCTTCGACTTGGCGCGCTGTCTGGCAAATCATCAACACCCTCGGGCCTCTGGTGCTTACCTGGTATCTCATTTACGTTTGCCTCTCGATCTCGTGGTGGCTCGTCATTCCACTCGCCATGTTGTCCGGCGGATTTCTCGTTCGCGCTTTCATCATTTTCCATGATTGCGGGCACGGTTCGTTTTTCAAATCACGCGCCGCCAACGACATCGTTGGATTTTTCACCGGGTTGTTGACCTTCACTCCGTTTTATCAATGGCGCTGGGATCACGCCATTCACCACGCCACGTCCGGTCATCTCGACAAACGCGGCACCGGGGACATCTGGACCATGACGGTGCAGGAATATTTGGAATCGTCGCGCGGAAAACGTTTTGCGTATCGCCTCGCGCGCAACCCGATTGTGCTCTTCGTCATCGCACCCGTCGTCGTGTTGATGGGCAAACAACGTTTTCCATCGCCCGGCGCCAACAAACGCGAACGCGATTCCGTCCATTGGATGAACCTGGCCATCCTCGCCATGGCCGTCGTGTTGAGCGCGATTTACGGCATTGTTCCATATTTGATTATTCAACTCATTGCCATGGCGGTGGCGGGCGGGGCAGGGTTCTGGCTGTTTTACGTGCAACATCAATTCGACGGTGCGTATTGGGCGCGCGAAGGCGACTGGGACTACGCCACCGCCGCGTTGCAAGGCAGTTCGTTTTATAAATTGCCGAGAATCCTCCAGTGGTTCTCCGGCAACATTGGCTACCACCACATCCATCATCTGAGCGCGAAAATTCCCAATTACAATTTGGAGCGATGCCACAAGGCGCATTTAATTTTCGAGGGCGTGAAGCCGATCACCTTGTTGTCCAGTTTACAGTCCCTAAAATTCCGTCTCTGGGATGAACCTCGGAAAAAGTTAATTGGCTATAGCGACTTGAAAAAAATCCGGCGCCAACACAAACGACAAGTCTCTCAACGATGATTCGCGCTGCGGGCCCGCCAGACCGAAAATGTCAGCGGGACGAAGAACCCGATTTTTCAAATTAGGCACTGGATGTTCAGGCCAGGCAAGCTGGCATTTTGTCAACCCTTGTTAAAATTTCGATTCCCGTTCTCTCGTGCAATATCCACCTGAGTGAATAAATACCGGTTACCGACTCAGTGTAAGAAAATCGCCCAGCCAGCCGTCAGAAAATTTGTGCTGAAAAGGACTTTTCTTGAGACCTTTGCGGCGGTTGATGGGCACGGAGAAATCTAAATCTTTTAATTAAACCAACTCCTTCACCTTCTTCACAATCGCCGCCGCATCAATGCCGTATTTCGCCATCAATTCTTCCGGCTTGCCGGAGCGTGGTAATTCAAACACCGCGAGCTTGTGGACTTTAATTCCATCTGCGCTGAGTTCGCCGGCGACCGCATCGCCCAAACCGCCTTCGGGATAATGATCTTCCACCGTCAGCACGATGTTTCTGGTTTTTTGCGCGGCGTCCCGGATCAAATCTTTCGCCAACGGTTTGATGCTGTAGGCGTCGATGATGGTGATCGTAATTCCATCCTTGGCCAAAATTTCCACGGCTTTCAACGCTTCAAATAAGGTGACGCCGCCGGAAACGACCGTGACCTTATCGCTGGCCGCTTGTTTCAAAATTTTCGCGCCGCCGATCGGGAATGGCTCGTCGTTGTTGTAAATGACCGGCGTCTTCGGACGCGAGGTGCGGAGATAGCCGATGCCTTTGCTCTTCGCCATTTCTTCGAGACATTTTTCCGCGCAGACCGCGTCGCTCGGATAAAGCACCACACTGCCGGGCAGCGCGCGCATCATCGCCAAATCTTCCAGCGCCATTTGCGATCCGCCATCTTCACCGATGCTCACGCCGACGTGAGAGCCGACGAGCTTGATGTTCGCATGGGAAATTGCGCCCATGCGAATCTGGTCGTGCGCCCGGCTAAAAAACGCCGCAAAGGTCGAAGCAAATGGAACTTTGCCCATGCAGCCAAAACCAATCGCGACACCGACTAGGTTTTGTTCGGCAATGAAACATTCCGTGAAACGTTCCGGGAATTTCTTGTAAAATTTTTCCGCGTAAGTGGAATTCTTCGTGTCGCCATCCATTGCGACGACACGTTGATCCGCTTCGCCGATGCGGACCAGCGCTGCGCCGTAGGCTTCGCGCGTGGCGATCTTGTCGCCGAGTTTGTAATTGATCGGAGGATAGCTGGCGGGCGCAATGGTTACGGGTGGCGTGACTTGTGTTGGCTTGGCGATTTCCACGCCGAGGCCGGACTGCGCCTTGGGCTGCAACTCCGCGATGGCAACTTCCGCTTCATCTTTGGAAAGCGCTTTGCCGTGCCACGCGTCTTTGTCGCTGGCGATCGCGATACCGTGGCCCTTCTGAGTTTTGGCAATGATGGCCAGCGGTTGGTGGCCGAGACCGGCGGCGGCGAGCACTTCGAGAATTTCTTCCATGTCGTGGCCGTCGATGACTTCCGTGCGCCAGCCGAATGCTTGAAAACGTTTTTCGTACACTTCGGTGTGATGGCCGAAGGCGGTCTCCTGGCTTTGACCGAGGCGATTCACGTCGATGATCGCAACGAGATTGTTTAACTTGTAGGTGCCCGCGAGCGATGCCGCTTCCCAGACGCTGCCTTCGGCGCATTCGCCATCGCCGAGCAGCACGTAGGTCAGGTAATCAAATTTATCGAGCCGCGCATTGAGCGCCATGCCGACACCGATGCTGAGTCCCTGCCCGAGCGAACCGCTCGCGACATCGACGAACGGCAAACGCGGGGTGGGGTGGCCTTCGAGATCATTGCCCAATTCGCGGAGCTTGGTTAATTCGCTGATCGGAACGACGCCGTTTTCGGCCCAGGCCGCGTAAAGCAATGGTGCAGCGTGTCCCTTCGATAAAATAAAGCGGTCGTTGTTCGCGTAATGTGGATTCTTTGGGTCGTAACGCATCTGCCCGAAAAATAGGGCAGCGACCAGATCCGCCGCCGAAGCGCAAGAGGTTGGATGTCCGCTGCCCGCCGCCGTGGTGGCGGCAATGGAGTGAATTCGAAGTTGGTTGGCGATCCCGGTCAGTAGTTCAGCAGAATTATTCATGTTCAATTGGTTTTTTTCGTTAAATTCAGGCGGCAAACTGTAAAACTCATCCGCCAAAAGAAAAGTAAAGATTTGGGCCAGGCGGTAGGGCGTGTTGCCGCCGGTTATTATGAATCAACTAACCCTTGGCACCGCTATGTCGGTCATCAGCAGCAATCCTGGATTCGCTTTCAACACCGTTGGAACCGCGTTGACCAAAGCAGCCACCGTCGCTCGATCGCCATGCACACCGCCGTGCAGGACAGCGTTGATCGGCGGATCGCCATAAACCTTCACGGAATCACGCGGATCTTTTGCGTCCAGATACATTTTCAAATCGAGCGTGAGTTTGGTTTCTCCATTCACGGCGGCTTCGGCGCGATGGTGGATGCCGCACGTCAGCCCTTTTTTAACTTCCAGAAATTCCGTCTTGATGTCGTTCGGGGCGATCATCGGCTCGCAAGTTTCTGTGATCTCACCAATTTTCCAATTCAAGCAATGTGCCACTAGCGCGAGCGACTCCACCAAACCAACATGGCCCATTTTGTTTTCGCGGAAGAGCTTTCGAAATTCATCAGGATCAAGACCGCTGCCGATTTTTTTCTGCAACGGCAAACGGCGCAACGACGCATTCACGACGCGTTCGATTTCAATTTTTTCGACGTTGCGGCAAACCCCAGTCAAACAAACCGCGAGCGTGTCCATGACGTAGCCGGGATTCACGCCGGTGCCGAGGACGCGGGCACCGTGCTTGCGGCAAAGTTCATCAAGCTGCCGGGCGAGCGCGGGTTCTTTGAGTTGCGGATAAAGCAATTCTTCGCACGACGAAACGACACTCACTCCGGCGCGCACGATCGGTTCGAGTTGCGGGAAAACCTGTTTCAATCGCGAAACCGAAGTGTGCAGGATGACGTCCGGACGGGTTTTCTGCAACAGTTCGTCGAACGATGAATAAACGCGGCTCGATTCCAGCCCGGCGATTCCAGTGAGTTCTGTCAACGAGCGCCCAATTTTTTTAGGATCAATATCCACGCCGCCGACGATCTCCGCCCAAGGCTTGGTCGCGACGAGTTTAAGCGTTTCTATTCCAATCGGTCCTAGTCCGAACTGCGCAATTTTGATTTTCATGTTTCTGAATAACTCCGGCAAACAGGAGGGTGATGAATAAAGAACGTGTCGCCGTTTGACAATAAAAAGCCGCTTTAAAATGGACGCCGCTCGAATGAAATGCGCGGGCGATTTTTTCGCAGTGCCGAAAACGCGACATCTTCGGGTCATTGCGAAAATGCTGCTGATTTGTGAGACTGCAAAGATGTCGCGTCTTCGAAGCTTCGAATTTTTCCCGGTTTATTTCTCGAAATTTCCGCTCCGCGCGCAAACGAAAACAAATGCTGCGCTGGGCAGAAACGGCGTCTGTCCGGTGGTGAAGCGCATCTGGACGCCGAGTTGGGTTTTGTTCAGCGGCGGCTGGTGTTGCGTGTTGATGGCCGGATTCTACGTGGTGATTGACCTTTTGAATTTCAAACACTGGTCATTTCCGCTGGTCGTGATTGGATTGAAATCCATCGCAGCCTATCTCATCGCACATCTCTTCGACGGTTTTATTTTCAAAGCTTTGAAAACACATTTTGGCAAAAACGTTTTCAAGATGTTCGGTGATCCCTATGAACCGTTGCTACTCGGCGCGGCGGTGCTGGGTGTTTATTGGTTGCTCCTGTTTTGGATGTATCGCCGCAAAATCTTCCTGCGCATCTGAATCCTTTAGCCAATTTGTTCGTTTCCACCACGAAAGTAGCTTCCAAAAACATCCTTTTGGTCATATCCAAAATCGGAATGGCCTTTTGAAGCTCCGGGAAGCCATTTGAACCAATCTGGAGCGCCGTAGGTGCGACCTCTTTGTAGAACCTGCGATAAAAAGAATTCAAGCTCCGTCAGGAGCGGCCTATTCCGCCCCGACGGAGCTTTCGGTTGTTTTGGTTTTGCGAACTACAAAGATTCCGCTCCGCTGGAGCTTGGGAAGAAAGTGCGCTGGACAGCCGTTTTCAATCGGAATAGCGTCCGCGCGATGGCCGCAGCACTCCCCATTCCCAAAGAACTTACGAGTCTCATCGAAAACGGCTTTTGGCCACGTGACCCCGACGAAGCACGCGGGCAGAACTTGCATCCTTTGATTCTAGAATCATCAGTTCGTCGTTTCGCACCAGAAGAATCTAAGATTTATTTTCTTCAACCTCCATTTTATAGGGTTCGGGATTTCATCGAAGGTGCTGAGTGGAGCTTTTGGTCGGATTCGAGAACTGCCATTCACGAGATTGATCCTGATCTTACACTCCTCATTGGTGACTTTGGGCCAGGCTCGGAGGCCCCGATAGCCCTCGACTACCGACAACGGCTGGATCAACCTCGCGTCATTCGACTTCGATGGGCATCAGAAGGAAATCACTGGATTGAGATAGCACCAACATTTGCAGAGTTCGCCGTTCAATTAAAATGATGTAGCCGAACACTTCTGTAAAAACCGCAAAAAAAATTCCCGCCGATCACTTCCCTTCGATGCTACAATTGGAATGGCGGTCAAAATGAAAACGTGATTACCCAGATGATCGGCGTGGATGTGCCGAAGCCGGGAGTTTTGATTTTCCATTTCACGTTTTTGGTTTCGCTCCATTGCAAGGGTGGATTGGCCTCGGGCGCAACTCCCGTGGCAAGCGGCCCGCGCCATTGCGGCCAGGAATTTTTTGCCTCCGACGGCACCTCAGCGGCGTTCGGAGATTGCGCAAAAAACAACGTCGCAACACTGAACCAGAGCAAATTTATTTTCATAATGGTGAGGAATTCTGTCGGAAAGTTATCGCAGGATTCGCCGATGTTGCCAAAGAACATTTTGCGAATGCAGTGGCTCAATTTTTGCAAGGGTGTCGCGATTTTGGACGCGCGAATCCGGCCTTTGGGTGCAATGTCGACTTGAATTTTGTTGGCCTCGTTCGTGCTAAAACTGTTCCCATGCAAACGAAAGCAAATTTCAAAGATTTCGTGGGATATTATTCATTACCGTTTTCCATGGTGCCGTTTCTCACCGTGACGTTTCTAAATTGCATGGGCTACATGGTGCCGATGGTGTTCGGCGCGATTGGTTTCTTTTTGGCGATTTCCGGTCTTTGGTGTGGCCGCTGGCAGGGGCGGATTTGCGCTTTGTTTTCCTTGCTGATTTTTCTTCATCTCGGCCTTGGAGAGTTCGCCTACAAAGCCAACTTCTAAATTCGCAAGATCAGGCTTCGACAACCGTCAGCTTCAAGGACGTTTCTTCCCATTCCTTGGTTCGCTCGGCGAGATCGTTTTGTACGGTGACCAATTCTCGATTGACTTGATTCGCGCGACCCGGCTGCTCGTAGGTTTCCGGTTTTTCCAGTTCAGCGGTTAGCTCCGTCTGGCGTTTTTCCAATTCCTGAATTTCTTTTTCCAAAAGCCACACGGACTTTTGCTGGTCGCGGTTGCCACTGGATTTCGCCTGACGTTCCTGCGCTTCGCGACGTTTCTGATCTTTGCGACTTTCGCCGGGACGCGCTTCTTTTTTGGTTTTAGTTTCTTCCTTCGCTCCCGAGGTCAACGCTTCCCGCGCCGAAGTGGCTTTGGATTTATCCAGGTAATATTGGTAGTCGCCCGCGTAAGGCGTGAGTTGTCCGGCGTTGACGTGCAAAACGTTATTGGCCAGCGCTCGAATGAAATAAACGTCGTGACTAATAAAGATCAGCGTTCCCTCAAATTGCTTCAGCGCATAAACCAACGCGTCGATGCTCGACATGTCCAAGTGCGTGGTTGGTTCGTCCATGAGCAACAGGTTCGGCGGATTGAGCAAAAGTTTGACGAGCGCGAGACGGCTTTTTTCTCCACCGCTCAACACGCTGACTTTTTTGAAAACAGAATCGCCGCTGAACAAAAAGCAGCCGAGCAAGGTGCGAATATTTTGCTCGGTCGTGCGCTGCTCGGTATCCATCGCTTCTTCCAAGACGGTGCGACTGGCGTCCAACATGTCGCCGCGATACTGCGAAAAATATCCGGGCGTCACGTTGTGGCCGAGTTCGACCGTGCCGCTTTGCGGAATGACGACGCCTGCAAGAATTTTTATGAGTGTCGATTTACCCGCGCCGTTTGGTCCAACTAACACGATGCGCTGGCCGCGTTCTGCTTCAAAATCCATCCCGCGATAAACCACGTTTTCGCCGTAAGCCTGATGAATGTCTTTCAGCCGGATCGCTCGTTGTCCGCTCCGTTGCGGTTGCGGAAAAGAAAAGCTGACTTGTTTGTCGGCGTTGGTTGGCGCTTCGATTTTTTCCATGCGCTCGACTTGTTTCAATTTACTTTGCGCCTGCGCCGCCTTGGAAGCTTTCGCGCGAAACCGATTCACGAAATCCATCAGATGTTCGATTTCTTTCTGCTGATTATTATACGCGGCGAGATGCTGTATTTCTTTCGCTTCGCGCTGGACAAGAAATTCGTCGTAGTTGGCGCGGTAGCGAACGAGTTTGCTCTGGCGAATTTCCACGATGCTGCCAACGAGCAAATTTAAAAACTCGCGGTCATGCGAAATGACCACAATTCCGCCGGGATAATGGATTAGATATTCCTGAAACCAGAGCAGCGTTTCGAGATCAAGATGGTTCGTCGGCTCGTCGAGCATCAATAAATCCGGCTCATACACGAGCAACCGTGCCAGATGCCCGCGCATCACCCAACCGCCGCTCAATTCACGCGCCGGACGATCAAAATCTTTTTCTTTGAAACCGAGGCCAACAAGAATTTGTTTCGCTTTCGCATCGAGACGATAGCCGCCGAGTTCATTGAAACGGTCGTGAACATTGTCGTGAATTTCTTCGGGATGATCCGCGACTTCGGTTGGATGATTCGCGTCCCACGCCATGACGATGCGGCGGAGTTTCGTGTATTCCGGTGTGATGGCGGTGGCGAGTTCGATGATCGTTTCGTCGCCGATGGGCGCGCTTTCCTGCGGCAAATAACCGAGCGTCACGCCGCGTTCGAGAATCACTTTTCCCGCGTCATAACCTTCGTTGCCAAGGATCATCGAAAACAGCGTCGTCTTGCCCGCGCCGTTTGGGCCAACCAAACCGATTCGATCTTCGCGATTGATTTGCAGCGTCACGTCCGAAAACAGAACGCGTCCGCCGTATGCCTTGCTGAGACCTGAAATAGTTAACATGGATTAAAAGTAATAATTTATGCTGACGTTTTGGTAAAAACCGCGAATCCGAAAATCAAGCCACGGAGAGAACCGGCATGAAATCATCCCATCGCGCCACGAAGCCGTTGCGCGCCGCGCAAACTCCGATCGTCAATGTGATTTTTTTCATCGGTGGCATTGTGCCAGTGAAAGGAACTTTTAGCAAGCACGCCGCCAAATGGATTTCATTGCGTGATGCATCGATCCAGCTAGGGCGAAGAAAAATTTGGGCAGCCCTAGCTTCTTTCTACTTCATCGCCGCGTAAACGCGATGAACATCGTCGTGATCGTCCAGCGCGTTCAGGAAATCGGCGACTTGTTTGCGGGCAGCTTCGGTGAGTTCAGGAAAAGTTTTGGCGATGTAACGCATCTCGGACGCGATGACGTTCCAACCGGCGGCCTTCAAAGCTTTGGTGACGTGATCGAGGTCTTTCATGTCGGTGAGAAAGCGAGCGCCCTTCTGGCCTTCGGGCGTCTCGTCGGCTTCGAGCGTTTCGAAATCCTGCGCGCCAGATTCGATGGCGTCCGTTTCGGCGTCGCGATTCGCCTCGACGTGGGTTGCTTCAACCACGCCGAGGTGATTAAAGAAAAAGGCAACACTGCCAGGATTTCCGAGTGTGCCAGCCTTGAAAATATTACGAACTTCCGGTGCGGTGCGATTGCGATTCTCCGTGAGGCACTCAACTAAAATTGGAATTTTATGCGGAGCAAACCCCTCAAAAGTAATCAGCTCGAAAACAACTTTCTCCTCCAATTGGCCTGAACCTTTTTTGATGGCGCGCTCAATGGTTTCGCGCGTCACAGAACTTTTGCGCGCCTTCTCCACCGCAACAGCGAGCCGTGCGTTGAGTTCTGGATCAGCCCCGCCCAGTTTGGCGGCGACCATGATTTCACGCGTCAGTTTGGCGACCATCTGCCCTTTTTTTTGGGCGTTGGCTTCGCGTCCGGCTTGTTTCCATTGTGCTCCCATAGATTCGAGCAGTGTGCAGAACCCGGCCAGTGTCATTCAATCCAAATCACGCGCGCGCCGAGAAGTTTGAACTTGGAGTCGGGCTTTGACTTCGCCAGTTCTTTGCGCCACTTTCCCGAAGCTCGCACTAAAACAAGTTGCATCGGGCATGAGAAAAAGCGTAAAAGTCGCAATTATTTAAATGGGAAAAGCACTGATCATCGCAGAAAAACCATCCGTCGCCGGCGACATTGCCAAAGCGCTCGGCAAATTTGAAAAGCACGACGATCACTTCGAGAACGATCATTATGTGATCTCATCCGCCGTCGGCCATCTGCTCACGATTTGCGTGCCGGAACAGTTCGAAGTTAAACGTGGCAAATGGACTTTTGCCAATCTGCCCGTCATCCCGCCGCACTTCGATCTGCTGCCCATCGAGAAGAGCGAACCGCGTCTCAAAGCCGTGCTCAGGCTCATCAAACGCAAGGATGTCACCTCGCTGATCAATGCGTGCGACGCCGGGCGCGAGGGCGAATTGATTTTCCGTTACATTGTTCAATACGCGAAAAGCGACAAGCCGATCCAACGGCTCTGGCTGCAATCCATGACCCCCGCGGCCATTCGCGATGGTTTTGCCAAACTTCGCACGGACGTGGAAATGATTCCGCTGGCAGACGCAGCGACGTGTCGCAGCGAATCCGACTGGCTCGTGGGCATCAACGGCACGCGCGCGATGACGGCTTTTAATTCCAAGTCCGGCGGCTTCCATCTCACCACCGTCGGTCGCGTGCAGACGCCGACGCTGGCGATTCTCGTGGACCGCGAGGAGAAGATTAAAAAATTTATTTCACGAAACTATTGGGAAATCCACGGCACGTTTGCAGCAGCGGCGGGTGAATATCCAGGGCGCTGGTTCGATGAAAAGTTTTCCAGAAAGGAAGGTGACGACCAGCTCAAGCCGGAACGCGTTTGGGACGTCAAGTTTGCGGAAGAGATTCAAAAAAAGTGTCTCGGCAAGCCCGGTGCCGTCACCGAGGAAAGCAAGCCGACGACTTCGATGTCGCCACAGCTTTATGACCTGACGACCTTACAGCGTGAGGCGAATAGCCGCTTTGGTTTCAGCGCGAAGAACACACTCGGCCTGGCGCAGGCGCTTTACGAAAAGCACAAAGTTTTGACGTATCCGAGAACGGATGCGCGGGCGTTGCCGGAGGATTATCTGGAGACGGTAAAGCAGACGCTCGGCATGTTGGGTGGCACGAGTTACAGCGGTTTCGCCGGTCAGATTTTGAAGAACGGCTGGGTGCGCCCGAACAAACGTATCTTTAACAACGCGAAAATCTCGGATCACTTTGCGATCATCCCTACGCTGGTCGCGCCGAAAAACTTGAGCGAGCCAGAGCAGAAACTTTACGACCTCGTGACGAAGCGTTTCCTCGCCATCTTTTTTCCAGCGGCGGAATTTCTCGTCACCACGCGCATCACGCGCGTCGAGGGCGAGCCGTTCAAGAGCGAAGGCAAAGTCATGGTCAACGCCGGTTGGCTGGCTGTTTATGGCAAGGAAGCCGAATCTGACGACACGCCGAGCCTCGTGCCGGTGAAGCCAAACGAAACCGTCAAGACGGCGAAGATCGACGTCGAGGCGAACGTGACCAAACCCCCGGCGCGCTTCACGGAAGCGACGTTGCTTGGTGCGATGGAAGGCGCGGGCAAACTCATTGAGGATGAAGAATTGCGCGATGCGATGATCGAAAAAGGCCTCGGCACACCCGCGACGCGCGCGACCATCATCGAAGGCTTGATCTGGGAAAAATACGTCCACCGCAACGGCCGCGAGTTGCAACCGACGGCCAAGGCGTTTTCGATTATCACGCTGTTGCGCGGGCTGAACATTCCGCAGCTTTGCTCTCCGGAATTGACCGGCGAATGGGAATTCAAGTTGAACCAGATGTCGCGCGGCAAGATGAAGCGCGAAGATTTCATGAAGGAAATCGCCGACGCCACGCGCGACATGGTGGCGAAGGCAAAAGGCCACGAGAGCGACACTGTGCCGGGCGACTTCGGCAAGCTCAACGTGCCCTGTCCGAAATGCGGCGGTGAAATCCACGAGAATTACAAAAAATTTCAGTGCCAGAAATGCGACTTCGCACTCTGGAAAATTGTCGCCAGCCGCCAGTTTGAGATTTCCGAGATCGAGGAATTGCTCACCAAGGGCACGGTCGGGCCACTACAGGGTTTCCGCAGCAAGCAGGGATTTCCGTTCGCGGCTGTCATCAAGATGGGCGCGGAGTTCAAACCGGAATTTGATTTCGGGAACGATCAAGGCAAGGACGGCGAGGCGTCCGCTTTGGTGGACTTCACCGGCAAAGAGCCGCTCGGCAAATGTCCGGCCTGCGGCGCGCGCGTATTCGACGCGGGGATGAATTATCTCTGCGAGAAGGCGACCGGCCCGGACAAGACGTGTAAGTTCAAGACGGGCAAAATCATTTTGCAACAGACCATCGAACCGGCGCAGGTCACGAAGATGCTGGCGACGGGCAAGACGGATTTGCTGACAAAGTTCATCTCCAAGAAGAATAACCGTGCGTTCAAGGCGTTCCTCGTGATCAAGGATGGCGGCACCGCTTTCGAGTTTCCTCCGCGCGAAGGCAAAGGCAAAACCAGGACCAGTGCGCCGGGCACGCCGACGCCGAGGATCGATTTCACCGGCAGGATCGAGGTCGGCAAATGTCCAAAGTGCGGCGGAAAAGTTTTCGAAACGGAAACGGATTATATTTGCGAGAAATCTCAGTCCGAGACCAAGTCGTGCAAATTTAAAATCGGCAAAGAAATTTTACAACAATCGATTGATCTGGCCCAGGCGCAAAAAATTCTGGCCAGCCGCAAATCAGATTTGCTCACGCAGTTTATTTCAAAAGCCGGAAAACCTTTCCCTGCGTATCTCGTGATGGATGACAAAGGCAAAGTGACTTTTGATTTTCCGCCGCGCGAGGGTGAGTGATGAAAGCTCCGCCCGAAATCGCGGATCAATGGATTCAAAAATTTCTTCAACACCTTGCCTCGGATCGCGGCGCGTCGATTTACACGCAACGGAACTATCAACAGGCGCTGCTCGAATTTTTTGATTGGTTCAAAACGGAACGGAATGAGTCTCCCAATTGGACATCACTCCAGCGTGACGATTTCCGCGCTTATCTTCGCTTTCTTGGTCGCGGCAATTTGAGTCGGGCCGCCATTCAATTGCGCTTTTGCGCGCTGCGCAGTTTTTACAAATTTCTTATCCGGCGAGGCCACGTCGAAACGATGCCGATCAAAAATATTGCGATGCCTAAGTTGGAAAAACGTTTGCCCCAGTTTCTGACGGCCGCTCAGATGGTCACTTTGCTCGATGCGCCGTTGAAGGATTTGGCAGAACAACGCAAAGCCGCCCAGGAAAACAAACCGGCAGCACCATTTGAGGCGGCCCTGTTCTTGCGCGATGTCGCAATTCTGGAAACAATTTATTCCTGCGGCTTGCGGATCAGTGAGCTTTGCGGCTTGTGCTGTGGGGATTTGAGTTGGACGGAGAGCGCCCTCCGCGTCCGGGGCAAAGGAAAAAAAGAGCGCCTGGTCCCAATCGGCGAACCCGCGTTGCAGGCGATTAAAAATTATTGGAAGCAACTCGGACACACGGGAGAATTGAATTCGCCGATTTTTTGTAGAGGGAAAATCGGTTCCGCTTCAATGTCGCCAAGGACGGTTCAGCTTCGGCTCAAGCGCTATTTGGAAATTGCCGGGCTGGATCCAAAATTGACTCCGCACAAGCTGCGTCACAGTTACGCAACGCATTTGCTCGATGCAGGAGCGGACCTTCGTAGTGTGCAGGAATTACTCGGCCACGCGCATCTGGTTACGACTCAGGTTTATACGCACCTGACGACGGAGCGACTGAAACGCGCTTACAACGATGCCCACCCGCGCGCTTGATAAAATCCCTGAATTCCTCTTTCTTGCCGCGCGGGAATTTTTTCGCCATCATCCCGCGATGAAAAAAATTTCTGCCAAGAACTTGCGCCCTCATTCGAGCGTGCTGTTGGACGGCCCGGAACGCGCCGCCGCGCGCGCCATGCTTTATCCCGTCGGCTTCACGGAAGAAGATTTCAAGAAGCCCATCATCGGGATCGCGTCCATCCCGCCATTGCGGGATCACGCCGTCCCGGATTGCGGGATGCACATTGATAAACTCGCGCTCGAAGCCGAACGCGGCGCGAACGCCGGCGGCGGCAAGGCGATCATCTTCAACACCATCACCGTCTCCGACGGCATTTCCATGGGCACGGAAGGCATGAAGTATTCGCTCGTCTCGCGCGAAGTCATCGCCGATTCCATCGAAACCGTCGTCGGCTGCGGCGGCATGGACGGCTATGTGGCCATTGGCGGTTGCGACAAGAACATGCCCGGCGCGATGATCTGCATCGCACGCATGAATCGTCCCGCCGATTCCTTCTCCGCATCCGATGGGGAGAAGGTGGCCGCAGGCCGGATGAGGTGTCGAAATGTTCCCGGCACGATTCTCCCCGGCTGCATCACGATGAATTCTTCGGTGGCAATGAATTAAAATTCTTTCGCCCGGCTGCCAACGGTTTCAATTCAAGCCGCGTGTGGGTTCAATGAAAATAAATTCCGCGCGTCCGGCAACTGGCTGAAAACTTTTCAACGCAAAGTCGCAAAGATTTTCTAACCACGAAACACACGAACGACACGAAAGTCGCTCACTAGCTTTCTTACTGCTACTCTTTTGCGCCAGCCTTTTCGAGCAATTGAACTACATCTGCCATCCTTAATTGTTTCGCAATGCCGAGCGCGGTCCAGCCGTTGGCTGTTTTCGGTTTGACGTCAGCCCCTTTGTCCAGCAGGAGTTTGACGACACTCGAACGACGATTCTCCACCGCAACCATGAGGGCCGTCGCGCCGTTGGGCAGTTTCGCATTGATGTCAGCACCTTTGTCCAACAAAAGCCTGACCACTTCCGTATGTCCTTTTAGCGCGGCAGACATCAGGGCTGTTCCTCCGCCTGACATTTTAGAGTCGGTCTTTGCGTGCTCGTCCAGCAGTAGTTTGACCGCGTTCGTGCTTCCCGCTTCTGCCGCTATCAGCAGAATGGTTGCGCCATCGGTTCTTTTGGAATTAACGTCTGCGCCCTTGTCCAGCAACAGCTTTACGATTTCCGCGTGATCATTGATCGCCGCGATCATTATTGCCGTTGTGCCATCGTCAGTGGATTTTGCTTTGATGTCAGCACCCTTTTCAAGCAGGAGTTTGACAATATCGGGATTGCCTTTTTGGACCGCGCACATCAAGGCCGTCACTCCGTCGGTCGTCTTTTTTGCATTTACGTCTGCGCCTTTATCCAACAGGAATTTCACGATTTCGGCATGGCTCTTCTGCGCCGCCTGCATCAACGGCGTTTGGCCTGCAAGGTCTTTCGTATTGATGTCCGCACCGGCTGCAAGAGCCGCTTGCACCGCTGGCGAATCGCCAGACCTCGCTGCTTCTGCTAACTCTTTATTTTTGCCTTGTTCATCTGCGTGCGCGGCCATCGCAATCAAAAGGCAAATGCAAAAAAGCATTCTTCTCATAAAACATCCTCCGTCATGGTTTTTTAACTGAAATGGTAATCTGTTCTTGAAATACCAACTTGCCCTTGTCCGGAAATACGACGTTCTTTAGGGAATAAACTAGGCCGACAAACAATTCGTTGCGCAACTCATTTGTGTAAACATCGTAACCACGATATTGAAGATGTGTCGTCAAGGTTTGTGCTGCGGCATAATTCGTATCCAGTGCGCCTGCTTTTTTGAAGTCGGCCAATGCCCGTTCATTGTTCTTGAGTTGCGTTTCAACTATACCCCGAAGCCGGTAAAAACTGGCGTCTTTCGGATTCATTTCAACAAGCTTATTCAAGTCAGCAAGCGTGCCTGTGTAATCTTCAAGGTTTATTTTGCAAGATGCGCGCATGATGTAGAAATTTTCTATTTTCGGATTCAATTTGATTGCCTTTGTGAATTCTTCAATAGCTCCACGGTCATCGCTCCCCATTTTGCTAGCACCAGCGTGGCCGTTTGTCGCGGCTTCACTGGTAATCTCGCCGAACATGCCTATTTGGCTTATTTCCGACGTTTCTTCGCCATCAAGCGATGCAGTATGGCTTTCGCCTTTGGTGTCGGCTTGGGTTTGAGCGTCTCTGCTTTTTTCATTGCGTTGCCCACAACCAGTGGCCATGCAAAAGAGAAACGTGACCAAGCACAAAGATTTTATGGAGTGTTCAATGCGATTAGCTCTATGGTTGCGTTTCATTTCTTGGATGCCTTTCGCAGTTGATTGAAGATAAATGAAATCACAATCCCGATAACGCCACACACGGCAAAAAGTGGCAATCGTTCTACAAGGTTGAAAGAAGCTTTAGGGTTGCCGTTTTTGTCGAACTCGTAGTAGTCCACGCCATTGCCCAAATGAATTCCCCAATTAGCCGGAGAAAACAGCAATGCACCGACGACGCCACAAACCAACCCAACCACCCACGGATTAAGTAGTCCCGTGGGCTTGGGTCGCTCGTTCGACGATGGAGGTGGTGGAGGATTGGGTGCTGCTGGGTCAACAAGAGGTTGTGCGTCACGCTCACAGACCGTTGCTTCGTCCGGGTATTCTTTACCACAGTAGCCGCATGTTTTCATAAGCAATGATCTTTCTTGCTGGCCTGTTACGTGTTTTGTTTTCGCTTTTGATTCTGCCGAAGCGCCAAACCGACGTCAACTCTCATCCGCTCACATTTCCCATATGTGGGAACGCTGTCGGCGCACCATGCCGTCATGGCAGCGTCCATGCAAAAGCAACTCGGTCAATACCTGCGGAAACGGCGCGGGGAAATGACCTTGCCCGCTTTCGCCCGCAAGCTCGGCATTTCATCGTCATCATTGCATCGCATGGAAATGGGCGAGCAAAATGTCACGCTCACAACTTTGGAACGCCTCTTGAAACGGCTTAAATGTAAAGCCGCTGACTTGTTCGACGTGAAGTGATAAACGCGGCAGGCGAGACGCCCGCGCTACCTTTATCTTTCTACGGAGCGACGATTTGATTCAGCCCCGTGATTGCCAGTTCCACTTCTTCCGGTTTGGCTCGTCCGATTTTCCGGCTTAATCGTTCCACGGACAGCGTTCGTATCTGGCTGATTTTCACCCAGGATTTTTTTGGAAGATTCTTGTCGTCCAGTTCCAGCGTGAGGGGAAATCCTGCGCGTTGCGGCTGGCTGGTCAGCGCCATTGCAATCACCGTGCCGGAGCGCTGGTTGAAAACTTCATTGCTCAAGATGAGCACCGGGCGTTGACCGGCCTGCTCGTGGCCCTTGGTCGGGTCGAGGTCGGCCCAAAAAATATCGCCTCTCAATATTTGGGCCATGCGGAAATCTCCGTGGCAAGTCCCTCGTCGGCCATCGCCTGCTCGGATTTGCGGTCGAGCTTGGCGCACTCGCGCGCGAGCGCGCCCTTGTCCCATGCGGCTGATTTTTTTCGGACACGGCTTCTTGAACCATCTGGCTGCGGCTGCGGAACGACCGGGTTTTGACTAGTCGGTCCAACCGCTGCAACAGGGTTTCATCCATTGAAATGGCAACTTTGGTGGCGCTCATGGTTCAATAATAGCGTTGTGGATTTCTTCTGTCTATCGCGGACTTTGCGTTGGATTCGACACCTCACCCCGGCCCTCTCCCCGTTCGAGGCGGAGAGGGAGAAGCGTTCGTGTGGTTTGCGTGGTTCGCGGTTTTCTTTGCGACTCCGCGCCTTTGCGTCTTGGCGTTAAACCGAATCAGCGTCAATCAGCGGTTAAAGTTTCTTTGCGTTCCATGCGTTCTGTTGCGGCAAATTGAATCCGTGTCCATCGGTGTTCATCCGTGGTTGAATTCCTCCGCTTGATAAAATCCCTTGCCAAACGGGGGTGACGCAGTGGATATTTCCCGCCCTTGGTCGGCTGGATAGCTCAGTTGGTAGAGCAGAGGACTGAAAATCCTTGTGTCGCTGGTTCGATTCCAGTTCCAGCCACCAATTTTCACCTCTGATCATTGCAGTTTTCTAAAAATTTCGTATAAGTCGCCTTTCGTCTTGACCTACTTTTTACCTGGACGATGAAGGTGAGAGAAAATCTCATCCAAGCCACGAGTCCGTCCTGACTAATCGGCATCGGCCCGGCTGCGAGACTCGTGTTTTTCCAGCTTGAATATTTTGCGGAATCGGTTCACGGTCGGCAAAGGTGAAACTGGAAATGATGCACGGCACCAACTACGCCGGACAGGATCCAACCGGCTGGATTGCCACAGAAATATTTGGCGGCTTATTTGCCCGTTGGGACGGCGACTCATTACTCACGCGCAACGGAGTAAATTACAATGCGCCGACATGGTTCACCGTTGGCCTTCCGGTCTTCGCGCTGGATTGCGAATTGTTCGCCGGTTATGGAAAACGAAAGTCGTTAAATTCCGCGTCAAGATGGAAGGATGAAAATCGTTGGAGAGAGTTGCAATTAATCATTTTTGATTCGCCATCAATCAGCGGCGCTTACAAAGCGAGGCACGAGGCACTGGCGGTTGCGCTTTCAAGTTTTTATTTCTTCCGCGTTTGTTCAATGTGGTTCTGTGCCGGTCAATCTGCTTTGATCAGCGATGTGCAGGAGACCGTGCAGCGGGGCGGCGAAGGTTTGATGATTCGCCATCCGGATTCATTTTAATCGGTCGGCAGAGTTAAAACGGTGTTGAAGGTTAAGCCTAAATTTCTCCAAGACTGGTGAGTCGGCGCTTGAGGAAAGTTTGGACGTAGAAATCGCATTTTCCAGTTGGGTCGCGTTTCGTTAAGCCGAATCCATGCAGTTGGGATTTCTTTTAACCACGGATGGACACAGATAAACACGGATCAGCAGGCAGTAACGGTTTCAAGATGTCTCCCACCAAACGGTTGCGCCTGCCTCTACCACCGGAAATTTCCATTCTCACCGCTTTATCCGTGTCCATCTGTGTCCATCCGTGGTTTCAATTGAATTGTCCCGGTTAAGACCAGCGCCTTCTCAATCCTCGTCAGCGCCTTCTCTTTCGCCAACACTTCCAGCAAATGATACAGGCTCGGTCCGTTGGGGTTTCCGGTGACGGCCAGGCGCGTGGGGTGGATGAGGACGCCGGTTTTCACGCCCGTTCATCGTTAAGCCGCCTTCGATGTTGGAATATCTTCGATGCTCGCGATGTGAAGAATGGCGCAACGCCGGGTCAGAGCAACCATCCCTTCCCCATCGGGATCAAGTCCGATTTCGACCGAATCTCGAAGAACCCAGGCCGAATCATGGTTCGGAATGTCATAGCTTCCACCGTTTGACATCTTGATCTTGAATGGCCGAAAAGGAGTTTGATCCATCCGCTCCTTCAGTTGTTTGGCTGTGAACATAAGGTTTTGGTAACGTGACTACGAAAAGATGTCAAATGCCTATCCGATTTGAGCGATTACGTTTCCAATCCTCTCCAGCACCTTTTCTTTCCCCAAAACTTCGAGCAGATGATAGAGGCTCGGGCCATTCGGATTTCCTGTGCAGGCGAGGCGCGTGGGGTGGATGAGGACGCCGGTTTTCACGGCGAGTTCTGTGGCGGTGGATTTCAACGCGGCTTCGAGGGTCGCGGCGTTGAACGGATCGGCTTTCGCAAAAGCGTCGCGGAGTTTTTGCAGGCGCGGTTTGTTTTCCGCCGTAAAATCTTTGGCGGCGGCTTCGGGTGAGATTTTTATTTCGTCGGCGAAATAGAATCCGGCATACGGGCCAAGCTCGGAAAACTTTTTTACTTTGCCGCGACAGGTGTCGAGCGCGGCGTTGACGTAGTCATTGGGAAATTTTTCTAAAGGAAAATTCGCGCGACGCAACGCGTCTATGCCGAGTTCGCGAAAGCGTTCGGGCGGCAGTTCGCGGATGTATTCGCCGTCGAGCCAGTGCAATTTTTCCAGATCGAACCGCGCGTTGTGCCGGAGAATTTGCGGGAGGTCGAAGAGCGCAATGATGTCGGCGAGCGGCATTTTCTCGCGGTTCTCTTTGGGCGACCAGCCGAGCAGACACAAATAATTCACGACGGCTTCGGGGACGTAGCCTTCGTCGGTGTAGAATTTCAACGACGCGCCTTGATCGCGCTTGCTCATTTTAGTGCCGTCGAGATTCAGGATGAGCGGGATGTGCGCATACTTCGGCGGCTCGACTCCAAACGCGCGGAAGAGCGCGATGTGTTTAGCCGTGTTGCTCAAATGATCTTCGCCGCGAATGACGTGGGTGATTTTCATTTCCAAATCGTCCACGACATTGACGAAATGGAAAACGGGCTGGCCGTCGGAGCGCACGATCACAAAATCAGGATCAGCTTCTTCGCGGTCGGTGAGCTTGCGTTCCACATCGCCGACGACGACATCGGGAATAATAATCGGTTCGCGCGGCATTTTGAATTTGACCGCGCCTTCGTGTTCGTAAGCGAAACCTTTGTCTTTCAATTCCTGCACGCGCCTTTTGTAAATCTCACCGCGCTCGGATTGAAAATACGGCCCGTAATCACCCTTAAACTCGGAACTCGGAACGGGGAACGCGGAACTTTCCGCGTTCCGCGTTCCTCTTTCCGAGTTCAAAGAAGGGCCTTCATCCCAATCCAAACCGAGCCAGCGCAAGCCATCTAAAATAACGTCGATGGCCTCTTGCGTGTTGCGCGCGGCGTCGGTGTCTTCGATGCGCAAAACAAAAGTTCCGCCGACGTGGCGGGCGTAAAGCCAGTTGAAGAGCGCAGTCCGCGCGCCGCCAATGTGAAGAAAGCCGGTGGGTGATGGAGCAAATCGGACGCGAACGTTCATGGTTGTTTCAGGTGACGAAATAAGTTTTGCAGCACAACGCGCAAGCTAAGTTTCAGTCGTCACTCTGGCAAGCGGCAACGAAACTACCGTTCAGTTTTTTGCCTTTCGCATCCGGCTTTTCTGCTTTCTACTTTGGCCATGCTATCTGTCGCTGATTACCACATGCACACGCCCCTTTGCAATCATGCGGTGGGCGAACCGGTCGATTACGCCGCGCACGCTCTTTCCGTTGGCTTGCAGGAAATCGGTTTCTCCGATCATTGTCCGATGATGCGTGATGACTTTGACAATTGGCACATGCGCAACGATCAACTCGATGAATACGTCGAGAAAGTCCGCAAAGCCCAAAGGGATTTCCCCACTCTGAGCATCAAACTCGCGTTGGAAGTGGACTACCTGCCCGGCCATGAGGAATGGATCCGCGATCTGGCTTCCCGCCATCCGTGGGATTATTTCATCGGCTCGGTTCATTACGTATCGGAATCGTGGGACGTTGATAATCCAACCAAACTTTCTGAATGGAAAAAGCGCGATACGTTCGAGGTTTGGTCGGTCTATTTCGAACGATTGACGATGGCGGCGGAATCCAGGCTTTTTGAAATCATTGGCCACGCCGATTTGCCAAAAAAGTTTTGCTTCGTTCCCAAGGAAGACTGCACAAAACTTTTCACGCGTTTTCTTGATGCGGCCAGGAAAACGGATACAGCCATCGAGTTGAACACCGCTGGCTTGCGCAAAGATTGCAAAGAAATTTATCCCGCGCCAACGATTCTACGGCTGGCTCACGAGCGAGGAGTGCCGATCACTTTCGGTTCCGATGCCCACGCGCCGGGCGAGGTGGGAGTTGATTTTGAGAAAGCAATTCAGTTGGCCCGCACCGTTGGCTACACGCACTGCTGCCGCTTCACCAAACGCAAACGTGAGGTCGTCGAAATCGGGTAGCACTCGCAAGACGCAGATGCTACCGAGAGATTGAATTGCTCGCCCAGTCTGCCCATACTCCTTGGAAATGCGATTTATTCGTGACATCTACGCCGAAGCCCTAGCCGCGAAACGTCCCGTCATTTCTTTGGAATTTTTCCCGACGAAAACGGAAGAGGGCGAACGTAATTTGTTTGAGAAAACGATTCCTGCGTTGTGCCAATTAAAACCTGATTATTGCTCGGTCACTTACGGAGCAGGCGGCAGCACACGCGACAAAACGTTGAAGATCGTCGATCGTATTCAGCGCGATCACCAACTCCCGACGATGGCGCATCTGACCTGCGTGAATGCGACCAAAGACGAAATCGCCAACGTGCTGGAGCAAGCACGCGCGTTGGGAATCAAAAACATTCTGGCGTTGCGCGGCGACCCGCCTCCCGGCACTGGCGAGTTCACGAAAACCGAGGGCGGTTTTGAATTTTCATATCAGCTCGTGAAATTCATTCGCGAGATAGGCGGCTTTTCCATTGGCACGGCCGGATTTCCCGAAGGCCACATTGCCTGTAGAGAAGGAAAGGTTGTTGATTGGGAAAGATTGAAAGCGAAGATCGATTGCGGCGCGGATTTCGTTTTGACCCAGCTTTTTTTTGACAATGACGACTTCTTTGAATTTCGCGATTATCTAAAAAAACTTGGCGTCACCATCCCGATTGTTCCCGGCATTTTGGCGATTCAAAGCGCGGCGCAGATCAAAAAATTTACCGCGCTCTGCGGCGCGAAACTTCCCGCGAAACTTTTGTCCCGCTTGGACGAACTCGGCGAAGATGAAGCAGCCGTTTCAGAATTCGGCATTCAATACGCGACTTGCCAATGTGATGAGCTTTTGCAGCGCGGAGTTCCGGGATTACATTTCTACACGCTGAACAAGTCCGGGCCGACGACGAAGATTTTGAAAAATTTAGGGCTGGCAAGCTAGATTTTGACTTCTCGCCGCAGAAAAGGCACAGTCCAGTCTAGTTACGATCGCCATTGCCACCATCCGTGAACTAACCGCGCGCATCGTCCGTGAGTTTCATCCTGACCGCGTCATTTTGTTCGGCTCTTATGCCGCTGGAAATCCCCGGCCCGATTCAGATGTTGATCTGCTCGTCGTTCTTCCTTTTGAATGGAAAAATTTTTGCAAGTCACTGGAAATTTTGAACCGCGTCAACCCGCGTTTTCCCGTTGACCTGCTCGCGCGGCGACCCGACGACACGGCGCGACGTTATCGCGAAGGCGATCCGCTGATTCGCGAAGTCCTCGATCACGGCCAGGTTTTGCATGAACGAAACGATTAAGGAATGGCTGGCCTTGTCCGAAACAATTCTTTGTGCATAATTAAACCCATGAGCGCACTGGAAATCATTGAGCAAATCAAAGGACTGCCTCTCACCGAACGGGCGCAAGTCACCCGGTTCGTGGTCGAGTCCGACAACTCCTGGATTCCCGATGAATTTAAAGATGCCATGAAAGATTTGGGCGCCGGCCGTTTGGTTGATATGGAAACCGCTTTGTTTGAAACGCCACCGCCACGTCTGCGATGAAATATCGCTACCGCGCGGTTGAACGATTCTGGACCAGCTTCTACCGCCTTTCTCCCGCACAAAAAGAATCCGCGCGCCAAGCCTGGAACATTTTCAAGGAAAACCCTTTTGACCCTCGCTTGCGGTCGCGCAAAATCGAACGTCTTTCCGCCAATTACGGGCGCACAATTTACGCCGTCGAAATTGAAGGCGATTTGCGTTCGACGTTTTGTTTAGAGGGCGACACTGTGGTTTCGTTGATCATCGGCACGCACGATATTTACAAGGGGTGAATTTCTGGGGCGAACACGTTCTGGGCGCAATTGAAGAAACCTTTCGCCAGATTTCCCGGCACCTGAGTGCGGAATGGTTTTTCGCACGCGCAACTCGACGCTGCAAAAGTTGAGAATGTTGCCCGTGAGCGGATTTCGCAACTACCTCGTATTTTACCGCAATGACGGAGAAAGTATCCGCGTTATTTTGGCGCAAGGCATCTGCTCCGTTTGTTTCAACACGAGCCGCGCAAGTAAATTCGCAACGCTGCCGGAATTCTGGTTGAATTCTTTCCCGATCAATTTGATACTCTGGACACGCAGCACTCCCAAAATCGAATCACCGTAAATCCCCGGCAGTGCGGTGGACGCCCATGCGTTCGCGTGATGCGTGGTCGCGTGAGTGATGTGCTCGACCTGTTCGCTTCCGGGCTTACCGCCGCGCAGATTTTGGAGGAAATGCCCGATCTCGAAGCGGAAGATCTCAAAGCCTGCCCGACCTACGCGCGCCGCCGAATTGATCATCCGGTTCTGGCCGTATGACAATCTGGTTGGACGCTCATCTGTCACCGCGAATTGCCCAATGGTTGGCTGAAATTTTTTCCGTCACTGCTCTTGCCGTGCGCGATGCGGGACTACGCGATGCTGAAGACGACGAAGATTTGAAAAATTTGGGACTCGCCTGAATTTCTATTGAGCACCGAGAGAAGGCACTGTTTCATCCCCGCACGACTCAACCAAAAAAACTTTCCATGCGAATTACAATTAAGTTTTTAATCGGTTTTTTGGGGTTGTCCCTTTTTGCTTTCTGGAATGGTTCACCCTCTTGCCGAGCCGCTGGCGTAACGGTCATTACGCATGGACTAGATGGTGATGTCGATGGTTGGATTATTCCAATGGCGCAAAGAATTCTTGGAGCGGATGCCGTTTGTTACCAAATAACAGTAACTCAGGATTCTCAAGGTTTTTACGTGTCTCAAACTCGATTGGGGGGAGTGAACTTAACAAATTCTATTTCGGGAGAAATAATTATTAAGCTCGACTGGTCACAGCCAGCCAATTCTTTCTTTGGACCAACGACAACTCCCATCGCAAATGCAGATGTTTACGCTCTCCTAAAAACGAATTTTATTCCTGGACTGGGTGGAAAATCATTGGCGGAATTTCCAGTTCATCTTGTCAGGCATAGTCGCGGTGGTTCCGTTATCTCTGAGATGACGAGGATGCTTGGAGCACAGGGCGTTTGGGTGGATCATATGACAACTTTAGACCCACATCCAATTATTGGTGATGCGGACGTGCATACCTATTCGAACACCTTGTTTGCCGATAGTTATCGCGTTGTCTATTTCTTCAACGGTTCTTCGCGCAAAGCATACGATGCTTCCGCTGGTTCGCGCGGAGCGGGTGAGACAACTTTCCAGCCTTCGGCTTTCAACTTTTCCGTGCCTTCACGAATTTGCTGAAAGTTTTATGAATGTCGCAACCACATTTCCGTGCGTGTTCGGCTCGGAAGCGGTGGATTTCTTCCAAAATTTCATTCTCTCTCATAAGTTACAGAATCATCAATTCAGTCGGCGTACAAATGACCATATGTCATCTACTTGCTAATCCCCCGCTCGCTGCTGCGGACGAATTGGATCAAATGCTGCAACTCCGGCAAAGCTGGCAATTCCTCTTCAATTCGTTTCAGCGCATTGGGAATCGTTAGTCCTTCGCGGAACAAAATTTTGAAGGCTTGTTTCAGTGCCGCTTGGGCTTCAGTGGAAATTCCGTTTCGTTCCATGCCGACTTTGTTCACTGTGCGCGTTTCGGCGGGATTGCCGTCCACGATCATGAACGGGGGCACATCCTGAACAATCTTCGAGCAGCCGGCGATCATCGACATCTTGCCGATGCGACAGAATTGATGCACGGCGGAAAGCCCGCCCACCAATGCGTGATCCTCCACCGTGACGTGGCCCGCCAGCGCCGCCATGGAAACAATGATGTGATCGCCCATCACGACGTTGTGACCGATATGGCTTCCGGCCAGGATGGTGTTGTGCGAACCCAGGATCGTGGCCTCGCCGTCGCTGGTGGCGCTGTGAATGGTCACATGTTCGCGGATGACGTTGTGATCGCCAATTTCAGTCCGGGTGATGCCGCCCTTCCATTTCAAGTCCTGCGTTTTCAGACCAATGCTCGCGAATGGAAAAATTTCGTTACCATTTCCAAGTGAAGTGCAGCCATCCATGACCACGTGCGAATGCAATTTGCAGTTCGCGCCGAGCACAACGTTTTCGCCAATCACGCAATAGGGTCCGATGAAACAATCATCACCCATTTTCGCATTGGGGTGAAGGATGGCTGAGGGATGAATTTCCGTCATAACCCAACTAAGCATCGATCAACATGAAAGTGACTTCTGCCTCGCTCACCGCTTCTCCGTTGACGGTGCAAACGCCTTTCGCTTTGCCGATTTTTCCGCGCGATTTTGTGAGTTCCACATTGATCACCAGCGTGTCGCCCGGTTTCACCGGCTTGCGCCACTTCACACTCTCCGCCGACATGAAGTAGGCGAGTTTCCCAAAATTTTCAGCGCGGCGCATCGTGAGAATTCCCGCAGCTTGCGCAATCGCTTCCAACTGCAACACGCCCGGCATAATGGGATGATTAGGAAAATGCCCCTGAAAATACGGCTCGTTGATCGTCACATTTTTTACCGCCACCACTTTGTCCCCATTGATTTCAATCACCTTGTCAATCATCAGAAACGGATAGCGATGCGGCAATAGCTTCATCACTTGCGAAATATCCAAGGTGGCGGCGGCGACGGCGGCATTCCAATCTTCGCGTCCAGTTGCAGGAACGCTTTCGTCCCTCGACGGGGCGACGGGTGGCGGCGCGAAAGTTTGGGCGGCAACGAGCGGCTTGCGCATTTGCATGGTAATCTGGCGGGCGAGTTCGCAATTCGCCGCGTGACTCGGCTTGACCGCAACGATGTGTCCGGTAATCGGACGGCCAATCAGCGACAAGTCTCCAACGATGTCCAACATTTTGTGCCGCACAAATTCATCGGGATAACGCAACGGTTCCGTCGTGAGAATGGCATCTTCGCGAATGACGACCGCGTTTTCCAAACTGCCCCCTTTGATCAACCCGTTCTTGATGAGGAATTCGATTTCTTCGTAAAAACAAAACGTGCGCGCATGAGCCAGATCGTGCTCCCAGGTTTCCGGCGAAACCTCGACGCTGTAAAATTGGGAGAAGCGCCCCTGCTTGTCAGCACTGGTGCAACTGATTTTAAATTTATCGTGTGGAAAAATTGCCACCAACGTCTCATCCATCTCCAGTTCTATCGGCGTATGAACTTTGTAACTTTCGCGTTGCACCCCTTGCGGAACGACACCGGCGGTCTGGATCATTTTCACGTATTCGCGCGCGCTGCCATCGGCAATCGGAGGTTCGTTCGCGTCAAGTTCAACAATCGCGTTGTCGATTCCGCGCCCGGCGAATGCCGCCAGCACATGTTCGACGGTGTGGATTTTGGCATTGCCCTTGGAAAGTGAAGTGGAGCGATTGGTCGCACTGACGTTTTCCACACGCGCCTCGATTTCCGGTTTACCTTCGAGGTCAACGCGGCGAAAGCGCACGCCGGAATCCGCAGGTGCCGGGAGAAAGGTCATGTTCACCCGATTGCCGCTGTGCAGGCCAATACCCGAAAAACTGACTGGCTGACGCAAAGTTTGTTGCTGTAACACAGCGGCATTAGAACAATCGGGCAGCCCATTGGCAAGCGCGAGACTGCGAGTCGGCTCATTAACCCGAACTCCGAAGTTGGGTAGCGCACGCGGGCCGCCAGTAGTGTTCGGCCAATAGTGTGCTTTTGGAAACAGTGCGGGCGGGGGATCAGGCCATGGAGAGCCAAAGCCGCCAAAGAACCGG
>JAYVSV010000082.1:0-11478 GCA_043775015.1 Verrucomicrobiota bacterium | reverse complement strand
TTTGGCGGCTTTGGCTCTCCATGGCCTGATCCCCCGCCCGCACTGTTTCCAAAAGCACACTATTGGCCGAACACTACTGGCGGGGACGCCCGCCGCTACACCGCCTGTTTCCAAATCTGATTTCGGAATTCGGGTTAAATCCGAAGCGCATCGTTCCGGATTAGAACGTCGAGAGTAAGGATTGAAACGTTTGCAGAAAGGTTTAATCTCCACCTCTTGTCCGATTTAACCAAGCATTTGAAGGTCATGCAAAAGAGGAAGCGCACTGACGCGTTTAGGTTTCGACCGTTGATTTCAGGCTGCCTGGCCCTGGTGTGCCTGGCGGGCGGCGGTTGTTCAATCCGCCGTTACGCAATGAACAAAGCTTCCGATGCAATCGCGGTCAGCGGCAATACTTTCGCCAGTGACGACGATCCTGAACTGATCAAGGCGGCGGTGCCCTTCAGTTTGAAGTTGATGGAAAGTTTTCTCGCGGAAAACCCGGCGCATCGCGGCTTGCTCACGGCGACGGCGAGCGGTTTTACGAAATACGCTTTTGCTTTCGTGCAACAAGATGCGGATGAACTGGAAGAACGCGATCTGGCCGCCGCCGAAGCGTTGCGTGACCGCGCCCGCAAACTGTATTTGCGCGCGCAGAGATACGGTTTGCGCGGTTTGGAAGTAGGGCATCCCGGTTTTGCCAAAGATTTGCTGGATAACCCGAAGGCGGCCGTTCGCAAAATGAATAAAACCGAGGTTCCCCTGCTCTATTGGACGGCAGCGGCGTGGGGTTCGGCCATTTCATTGTCGAAAAACAATCCTGAACTCGTCGGGCAAATTCCCGCGATGGAAGCATTGATCGATCGCGCGCTGGAACTGGACGAGAGCTATGACAACGGAGCCATTCACGGTTTTCTTATCTCGTACGAGATGAGCCGCCAGGGGATCACGGGCGATCCCGCCGCACGTTCGCGCCGGCAATTTGCGCGCGCGCTGGAGTTGTCGGGCGGAATCGACGCGTCGCCGTTTGTCGCCCTGGCCGAAGCGGTCACGATCAAGAAGCAGGACGCGAAAGAATTTGAAGCCTTGTTGAATAAAGCGCTGGCGATCAATCCTGATGCCAATCCCGATATGCGGCTCGTGAACACTGTCATGCAGCGGCGGGCGCGCTGGCTGTTGTCACGCAAAGCCGATTTGTTTTTAGAATAGAAAAATATTTACCAACGAAATGAATAGAAAATTTTGCAAACAATTTTTAACAACCGCCCTGGTGCTCGGGATCGGCAGCGCAATTTTCACGGGCAACACTTTTGCCGCGCCGGTGAAGGTGCGACTCGGCACGCTCGCTCCCAACGGTTCTTCATACTATAAACACCTTCAGGCGATGGGCGAAAAATGGAAACAAGCGCCCGGTGGCGGCGTTTCGCTGACCATTTATCCTGACGGCACGATGGGCAGTGAAGCGGACATGGTGCGCCGGATGAAGCTGGGCCAGCTTCAAGCGGGCATGGTCACGACGACCGGCCTTTCAGAAATCGAGCCAGCCGTCTCCGGTCTGCAAAGCATGCCGATGGTCTTCCGTACTTTGGAAGAAGTCGATTACGTCGGCGAGAAATTGCAACCGCTGCTGGAAAAGCGTCTGGCGGAAAAAGGGTTCGTGGTGCTGTTTTGGTCGGACACCGGCTGGGTCCGTTTTTTTTCAAAACAACCGGTGATCAGTCCGGATGATCTTAAGAAAACCAAACTCTTCGTGGCCGCCAATCGCCCGAATGAAGAAAATATTTATCGTTCCGTCGGCTGCAATCCAGTCCCGCTCGAAGTGACCGATATTCTGCCCAATCTTCAAACCGGATTGATCAACGCGGTCCCGTTGCCGCCGAGTATCGCGTTGGCCATTCAAGTCGATAACGCCGCGCCAAACATGCTCGATCTTAATTGGGTCCCTCTGGTAGGTGCCGCAATCGTGACGAAGAAAACCTGGGATTCCATTCCGGCTGAGGGACGCGACGCGCTGCACAAAGCGGCGCTGGAAGCAGGGAAATTGATCAAGGCGGATGGACGTCGCGAAGGCGTTGAATCAGTTGAAGCCATGCGCAAACGCGGGTTGAAAGTGCATCCCATCACACCCGCCATTGAGGCGCAGTGGAACCAAATCGCCGAATCGGTTTATCCAAAGATTCGTGGCATCACCGTTCCCGCCGACATTTTTGACGAGGTAATGAACCAGTTGAAAACGTTCCGCGCAGCCAAGTCTGGAGAGAAGAAGTGAACAGCGACGTCTGCCTTGATCCAGCGACAACCCTTCACCCGGCGAAGGAACCGACCGGCTGGCGACGGTGGATTCGCGATGGAGAGAATCTCGCCATCGCTTTGGCGCTCGCCATCCTGATGCTGCTTCCGCTGGCGGAGATAATCTTGCGCAAAGCGTTCCACAGTGGGCTGACCGGTTCAACCGCGCTCCAACAACATCTCGTTCTCATCATCGGCCTGCTCGGTGGAATGTTTGCCGCGCGCGATGGACGCCTCCTCGCTCTTTCCACTTTGACCAATTTTCTGCGAGGCGGCTGGCAAACATTTGCCCGCATTTTCAGCAGCGCTTTTGCGGCGGGCATAACCGTTTTTCTCTGCCTGGCAGCCATCCCACTGGTTCAATCTGAACGTGAAGGCGGCAAGATTCTCGCCTATGGAATTCCGGTTTGGACGATTCAACTCATCATGCCCATCGGCTTTTGCATCATCGCCATCCGGCTGATCCGCTACGCATCCGATCGTTGGCGCGGACGCATCATCACGCTTTTACTCGCCGCAGGAATGGTCTGGATTGGATTTCACCCTCCGCTCCCACTGGACAAACTCGTTGTTCCCGGACTCATCACCTTGCTCGTTGCAGTGGTTTTGGGCGCACCGATTTTCGTGATGCTTGGCGGTGCTGCCTTGATTTTATTTTGGGGCGAAGGACTTCCCATCGCGTCCATTTCCCTGACCCATTATTCGATGGTGACCAATCCCACTTTGCCAACCGTTCCGCTGTTCACACTGGCGGGATATTTTTTGGCGGAAGGCGGCGCATCGAAGCGTTTGATCCGTGTTTTTCAAGCCTTGCTTGGCTCGATGCGTGGCGGTCCGGCTATCGTGACGGTTTTGCTTTGCGCCTTTTTCACTTCGTTCACCGGCGCATCAGGCGTCACGATTCTCGCGCTCGGCGGTTTGCTCATGCCGGTGCTGATTGGCGCTGGATATTCCGAGCGCGCCACCTTGGGATTGCTCACCGGTTCGGGCGGACTCGGCTTGCTTTTTCCACCGTCCCTGCCACTCATTCTCTACGCCATTGTTGCCAGTTCCAACTCGCGAGGTTCAGGCGTCACCATAGAAAAAATGTTTCTCGGCGGACTCGGGCCAGCCCTGCTCCTCGTTGGAATGTCCATCTGGCTCGGCATTCGACTTGGACCAAAGGCGGCGAAATTAGCCCGGCCCAAATTTGATCGCACTGAAGCCTGGCGCGCTCTCATGGCGGCGAAATGGGAACTGCTGCTGCCCATCGTGGCACTGGTCGCGTTGTTCGGCGGATTTGCCACGCCTGTTGAAGCGGCGGCGGTGACCGCGTTCTATGCCTTTGTCGTCGAGACATTTGTTTATCGCGACTTCAAAAAACCGGGCGACATTCCTCGCGTCATGGCGGAATGCGGTGTGTTGGTGGGCGGCGTTTTGTTGATTCTCGGCGTGGCGCTGGGTTTCACCAATTACCTGATCGACGCGCAAATTCCTGCTCGCGCCGTCGAATGGGTGACGAGCACCGTTCAATCCAAATACACCTTCCTGCTCGCGCTCAACGCCTGCCTTCTCGTCGTCGGCTGTGTGATGGATATGTTTTCCGCAATTGTCGTCGTCGTGCCGATCATCGTTCCGCTGGGTCTCGCCTACGGAATTGATCCGATTCACATGGGAATTATTTTCCTCGCGAACATGGAACTCGGCCTTCTGACGCCAACGGCTGGCATCAATATTTTTCTTTCGTCCTACCGCTTTGGCAAGCCGGTGCTTGAAATTTCCCGCTCCGTTTTACCAATGCAATGCGTACTAATCATCGGCGTCCTTTTGATTACTTATTTGCCGCCGCTCACCACCTTGCTGCCACGTCTCTTTGGAAGATAGCTACCTCTGTCCAAGGCACAACGTCACCATTACGAATAGATTTTTAGGACGAACGGTTGGGTTTTAGAATTTTCTCGGCGGCACTGCGAATGGTTCGCACCAGCTCCGGCGGTTGCAACGCGATGGCGTCGCCCCCCCATCCTAAAATCCATCGCTCAATTTCCGCGAGGCTGGATAACTTGAGGCGCAACTCAACTCCGCCATCTTTTCGCTCGATCAACTGCTGCGACTCATGCCATTTTTTTTCGCGGATGTAGTCGGCGATTTCTTCGTTGCAACGAATCACCACGTCGAACTTCCCTTCCGCCGAGTGAACCCCAAAACTGTCGCGCAATCGTTTTTCCAGGGAAAATTTTTCGGATCGATAAAATGTATTCCCGGTTTTCTCGATTGCATGGACGCGCGCCGGGACAAAAGTGCGAATGTCTTTCCGCGCATGATCGTAAGCAAAAAGAAACCATTCGCCGTTGATATTCGCCAGGTGATACGGATCAATCAGGCGCGATTCCGTTTCTTTTTTTCCCGGCTTGCGATAGGTCAGCTTGAGCTGCTGCCTTTGCGACGTGGCCTTGGCGAGCGCATCGAAAATTTCCAGATTCAGGATGGGTTCGGCGCTGGTGCGAAAGGAAATAGTTTGCTCCCACTCGGCCAGGTTTAGCGAAACAGTGTCGGGCAAAGAGGCCGCCATTTTTTTGAATGCGCTGACCAGCGGTTTTTCAAAGGTGGTGCCGCGATATTGCTGGAGAGATTTTTCTGCGACGAGCAGCGCAAACAATTCTCCTTCCGTAATCTGCAAGGTCGGGAACGCGTTGACTTGCTGCGTGTAAAAATAGCCGTTCTTAGCTTTGGCATATTCCAATGGAAGCTCCATCCGGTCGCGCATAAATTCCAAATCGCGATGAATGGATTTCGTGCTGACCTCAAGCTCGTTGGCGAGCGAAGTGGCGTTGGGAAATTTTCCGGATTGAATCGCCTGATGAATTTTCATCATCCGCTCCACGGGCGGACGGGAGAGAGCCATTCGCTCCGTCTTCACTCGGGACTTCCCAGAACGGCTCTGGCGCTCAGCGGACATACCAGAGAGAAACGGTTACTGCTGCAACTTCGAGAGCAACTCCTCGTTCGTCTTATGTTTCTTCAAAGCGGCCAACAACGTTTCCATGGCTTCGACCGGATTCAAATCAACCATCGTGCGACGGAGTTTGCGGATCGCTTCGAGATGTTTCGCTGGAAATAATTTTTCCTCTTTGCGCGTCCCGCTCTTCGGAATGTCGAGCGCCGGAAAAATGCGGCGCTCGGAAAGTTTGCGGTCAAGAATCAATTCCATGTTTCCCGTGCCTTTAAATTCCTGGAAAATCAATTCGTCCATGCGCGAACCGGTGTCCACGAGAGCCGTTGCAATAATGGTCAGTGAACCGCCTTCTTCAATCTTGCGCGCCGAGGCAAACATCTTGCGCGGAATTTCCAAAGCACGGGCATCGACCCCACCGGTCATCGTTCGACCACTGCCGCCGTGAACGCTGTTGTAAGCGCGGGCGACGCGGGTAATGGAATCGAGCAAAACAAAAACATCCTTGCCGCTCTCGACCATGCGGCGGCAGCGTTCGATGGTGAAACGCGAAAGGCGAACGTGCGTTTCGAGATCCTGGTCGTTTGAAGAAGCGACGACTTCCGCTTTCACGGAGCGTTGGAAATCGGTCACTTCCTCGGGACGCTCGTCGATGAGCAGGACGATGACATGGACGTCGGGATGGTTCGTCGTGATCGCGTTGGAGATTTGTTTGAGGATGGTGGTTTTGCCAGTGCGCGGCGGAGCGACGATCAATCCGCGGGTTCCGCGTCCGAT
Organism: Verrucomicrobiota bacterium; assembly: GCA_043775015.1. GTDB lineage: Bacteria > Verrucomicrobiota > Verrucomicrobiia > Limisphaerales > CANJXF01 > CANJXF01. The sequence continues at coordinate 5,501 of JAYVSV010000082.1, read as the reverse complement.
GGGCGTGACCAAATCGATGATTCTGGTTTCGAGCAAATCCGGAGAGGTCTCCAGATTGTATTTCTCGATTGGATCAATCGTGGTCAGGTTCTCGAAGCGAACTGCCTTGGTGTATTCTTCAAACGGCGCGTCGTTGACGTTCACCACCGTTTTCAACTGCGGGCTGTTGCCGCGATGCGGAGGCATGGTTTCGCCGGCGACGAGACAACCTTCGCGCAGGAAATTCTTTTTAATCGTGTCCGGCGTGACGAAAATATCGTTTGGCTTCGGGTGAAAATGATTTTCCTTCGTGCGAAGAAATCCGAAACCTTTTTCCGAGATTTCCAAGTAACCGGAACCAAAGTCCGGTGTGCCATTCGGCTCAGTGCTCATATATTTTTTGTGTGTGTCAAAAGGTCTTTTTCCGCGAAAAATCCCAAAGATTTAGAAAAATTTGAATTGGGGAACCACCTGCAACAAAAACGAATTTTGATTTACTACGTGCAGCGGTTTGACCTTCGACCGGTTACTAATAGTTGCAAACCACCGGTGGCGCAACCCTTTATTTTTAATAAAGATCGGGCCGAATGGAAAAATCAAATTTGTAATCTCAGCTTGACGCGGAATCCCAGTCACTGGTTGTTCGCCCTTTGACTCCAGCCGAGCATACCCCCATCGTTAGGTCGTGACACATGGCCACGGCACATCGCCTGGGTTTGAACAGTACTGGTTTGCGAGCGGTCTGAAATCGCATGAGCAAATCACTTCGGCGTTTTTGGAAACAAACGGCCAAACCGGGATTGATCATTTTGTTAGTTGTGGCTTCCCTTCGTTCGGCGGTAGCCGATTGGAATGACGTTCCCACCGGATCAATGAAGCCGACGATCCTCGAAGGCGATCGGGTGGTCGTCAACAAGCTCGCTTACGATCTGAAGGTGCCGTTCACCACATGGCACATGGCGGAATGGAACCGTCCCGCGCGGGGCGACATTGTTGTATTCTTTTCACCAGCAGACGGGAAGCGGTTGGTAAAGCGCGTTATTGGTTTACCCGGTGACACCGTTGCAATGGAAAACAATCGCCTGCTCGTCAACGGTCAACCGATTGAATATGAAGCATTGGAGAACGCGGTCAGCGATCAGGTAGAGGTTGCTGAACGTGGAGCGAGCCAGTTCGCAGCCGAGAAACTGGGCCACCAGCGTCATGCGGTCATGGCAACCCCGGCACTCAACGCGATGCGCTCGTTCGGATCGGTGAAGGTGGCGAATGGAAATTATTTCATGATGGGTGACAATCGCGACAATAGTTTTGATTCGCGTTATTTCGGAACGGTGTCGCGGGAAAAAATTATCGGGCAAGCCACGGCTATTGCCTTCTCGCTCGACCACAACCGCCATTACCTGCCTCGGACGGAGCGCTTTTGTGAGAAGCTGCACTGAATTTGATCGCCACCTTATTAGAAAATTTCCCTTTGGCTGTTTCCGTGTTTCTACCAGGAATCGAATCAGTTTTCAGGACGTGATCCAGGGCGCTTCACTACCGGGGCAAAGAGCGTCTCATTCGGGCATCCTTGTTAAAACTGCCCGAACCACGGTCAAACTGTTAACCAACAAGTCAGCATCGAGAGTTGGCTAGGCACGAGCGATTTTTTCCGGTCAGGTTTTACCTTGACCCGCGAACGTCGAGGGCGTCGCGCAGACCGTCACCCAAAAAATTCAGGGAAAAAAGTGTGATAGCCAGTGCGGACCCGGGGAAGGTTAGGAGCCACGGATATTCCTCCATGACCTCGGCTCCCTCCTTGATCAGCAAACCCCAGGAACTCGCTGGAGGTTGAACGCCAAGGCCAAGAAAACTTAAAAATGCTTCGAGCAACATCACGCCGGGAATCGTCAAGGTGGCGAAAACGATCACTGGCCCGAGTAAATTGGGAATCATGTGGCGCAGGATGATGCTGCGTTTCCTGACGCCAAGAATGCGCGCGGCATCGATAAATTCCTGCTGCTTGAGCGAGAGCACCTGACCGCGAACGATGCGTGCCATGGTCAACCACTCCACCGCGCCAATGGCGACAAACAGCAATATGATATTACGCCCAAAGAAGACCATGAGCAGGATGACGAAGATGGTGAAGGGTAGCGCATACATGATGTCCACAATTCGCATCATGACCCGATCAACCGTCCCGCCGAGGAAACCTGAAATCGCTCCATAAAAAACTCCGATGGTGAGCGAGACGAATGTGGCACACAGGCCGACCATCAATGAAATTCTCCCGCCATAAATTAGTCGCACAAATAGATCACGGCCCAGCCGATCGGTGCCCAACCAATGATCCGCATTTGGTGAGACCGGGCCGAGCGAGAGGTTCTGTTCGTCGTAGGAATGCCCCACCATCGTCGCGATCAGCGGCGCGGAGAAGCAGACGACGGAGAGCAGCAAAATTAAGACGCCGCCACCGAACGCGAGTCTGTTTTTACGCAGTCGTTCCCAGGCATTTTGGCCGAGCGACTTGCCGCCAGAAGGAGTAACTTGTTTGGCTGGATGAATGTCGTCCATTATTCGAAACGTAGTTTTGGGTTCAGCCACACTTGCGCGATGTCCACGAGGAGGTTGAGAAAAATAATCAACGTTGCATAAAACAACACGGTTCCCATGACCATGGTGTAATCGCGATTGAAAGCGGAGGTGACAAAAAACCGTCCAAGCCCCGGCACTTGAAAAATAGTTTCGATGATGAAAGAACCGGTCAGCAAACCAGCAACCGCAGGCCCGAGGAAAGAAACGACGGGACGCAGCGCAATCCGCAATGAATGGCGGATGACGATGCTGCTCTCGCTGGATCCCTTGGCCCGAGCGGTGCGAATGAAATCCTGGTTCAACACTTCGAGCATTCCGGCGCGACTGAGCCTGGCGATGTAAGCGGCGTAATAGGCGCCCAGCGTCAAGGAAGGGAGAATTCTATCTCGAGGAAAGAACCAGCCAGTGGCGTTGAACCAATCTCGATTGAGAGCAAAACTTGAAATGAGCAGCGGCCCCATGACAAAAGTTGGAATGCAAATGCCCAGCATCGCAACGGACATGGGAATATAATCGAGCGCGGTATTCTGCTTGAGCGAAGCAATGAGTCCGGCGAGCAAACCGAAAAAGATTGCGACAATCAACGACCACAACCCGAGTTCGAGCGAGACAGGAAAAGCATCGGCAATGAGTTCGTTGACGGAGCGATTGGGATATTTGAACGAAGGCCCGAGATCGCCCTTGATAAGATTCCCAAGGTAGCTGGCGTATTGTTTCCAGAGCGGTTTGTCCAAGCCGTAATGTTTTTCAATGTTCGCACGAACTTCTTTGCTCATCCGCTTGTCGGCATCGAACGGGCCACCCGGCGCAGCGCGCATCATGAAAAATGTGGCCGTCGCAATAATGAGCAAAACCGGTATCGTCTCTAATAATCTTCGTGCGATGAAGCGAAACATAATCAGCGCGCCTCCGGGATTGGTTCGAGGTGAACGGATTGGAACGAGTGCTGGTCGAGCAAGTTTCCGTAATAACCTTTGACGCTGGGCTGAATCAAGCGCGAACGCGTGTAAAAATAGATCGGGACGACCGGCACTTCGTCCAACAGGATCGCCTCGGCTTTTTGAAACGCATCGAACCGTTGTTTCTGGTCGCGCGTTGCACCAGCCACTTTGATCAGGCGATCGTATTCGAGATTCGACCAACCGGTTTCATTGTTGCCGCCGCCGGTGACCATCAGATCCAGGAACGTATTGGGATCCGAGTAATCACCGCCCCACCCTGCCCTCGTGATGAAGTAATCCATGCGATGGGTGGAATCCAAATAGACCTTCCACTCTTCGTTGCGCAGCGTGACTTCGATGTTTAAATTTTTCTTCCACATTTGCTGAATCGCCTCGGCAATCGACCGGTGACTTTCCAACGTGTTGAAAAGCAGTTCGAATTTGGGAAAATTTTTCCCGTCCGGAAAACCAGCCTCCGCCAAAAGTTTGCGCGCCTGATCGATGTTCTCGGAAAAAGCCGCCTCGCAATTGTATCCGCCAGTGCCGGGTGGCGTCAGGTTGTAGGCGGGAATTTGTCCACCACGCGTGACACTTTCAACAATGGCTTTGCGATCGATCGACTTAGCCAAGGCCAGGCGCACACGCTTGTCGTTGAGCGGAGGGCGTGTGACGTTGATGCGGTAATAATAGGTGGTCAGCAACGGGTAAATGTTGATGAGATGCGGCTTCTTCTCCCGGTAAACCTGAATCTTGGGCTGAGGACATTCGCGGGTGGTGTGAATTTGTCCGGCGCGAAACATCCGCTCCTCGGTGTCGCTGCTTTCCGTCGGATAGAAATAAATTTTTTTAAGTTTCACGTTCGCCGAATCCCAGTAGTTGGAATTTTTCACCGCCAGAATGTGTGAATTAACCCGCCATTCTTTAAGAACGAATGGCCCGTTGCCTACAAAATTCTGCGGACGCGTCCAGCGATTGTTGCGGTCGTCGATCTTGCCGAATTTTTTTATCGTCGGGAGATGCACGGGATACCACGAATTATGAATGATAAGCGAAAGAAAGTAAGGCGTCGGGCTTTGCAAGGTGACGCGCAACGTGTGGTCATCAAGCACTTTGAAACCGACCTGTGAGAAATCGGAGATTTTACCGGTTCCAAATTCTTCGGCGTTCTTGACCGGAAAGAGCATGTAGGAATATTGATTGCCGAGCGAAGGCATCAAGGCGCGCTCATAAGAATTGTAAAAATCGTAGGCCGTCAAAGAATCTCCATTCGACCAGCGAGCGTTGTTTCGCAGATGAAACGTGTAGATCAATCCGTCGTCGGAAATATCCCAGCGCTCGGCCACGCCGGGAATTGGCTCGACGGTTTTTGGGTCGCCATTCACCAAGCCTTCGAAAAGAGCGAGCATTACGTCGTGTTCGATTTCGCCAATGGCGGTGTGGGGATCGAGGTCGGATGGTTCGCCGCCATTGCCGACGTGAAAGGTCTGCTCACGGTTTCCGACAGCAACGCGGGTCTCACGTTTGGTGCAGCCGTTGATTCCCATCATTAATACAAATAAAATAAGAACGGGGGTTCTAAAAAAATGGGCGACGAATGCGGTCAAAGTTTTTCTCAGTTTACGCTGTGTGTGTCTGATCATCCGCAATTTTCCACTTCTCAATCGCCGTTCGCAGCCCCACTTGGGTGTAATTATCGTCGCACAAATTTTTGAATTCCGGCCTTGCGGCATTGATCGTTAATTAACCTGAGCAGGGAAACAAACGCAAATCAGCAATCCAAATCAAAACAATATTTACCGCGCCTCGAATCGCCGGGTTACCGTCTGCGGGTGTGATTAAAGTGGGTGACGGAGCGCGGACATTCCTGTCCGCCCGCACGTCCCTCCGCCCAGAGCGCTTGATATTTTAGCCAAGCCCCGGCGGACAGGAATGTCCGCGCTCCGTTCCTTCACGCACTTTTAATCACAGCCTCTCCAACTGGACGCGGACAAAAATAACTCGACA
>JAYVSV010000081.1:0-20137 GCA_043775015.1 Verrucomicrobiota bacterium | reverse complement strand
TCAAGCGGGGTTGCGAGCGCACAAAAACATTCCAACTTGAAGCGGCGTCAACGCCGCGCTCCGACACAACTTGACGCGCACGTTATTTCGGAGTTCGGGGTTAAGTTTCGCGGGCAGTTTGAAAGTGGTATCCGAGATCTTGTTCCCTTACCTGATTATTGGACTCCAGACAGACGGCAACCAATAGCACGGCAAATGCCGCCTATTCAATAATGATGCCGATGCAGGTTGGCTTGGCAAACAACCGGTTCTCATAGGAAAATCGTGTCAATCCAGCGCGTGGCGGCGTGGCGCGGCGGAAAAAATTTCCTAGAGCCGGTTTGAAATCATTCCCGCAGCTTGCCGGAAAATTTATCCAGCGCGTCGGCAAATTTGGCTGGATCGAAATCGGGCAATGATTGGGCAAGGGAAAACAGTTGGCCCAACTCGGCGTTGACGGCTTTTCTGGTTTGTTTTTCAGAAGATTGAACGAGACGGTCGAGGCTCAAAACCAGACGTTCAGCGCGGCGGGCTTGAATGGATTGCGCCACACTTTTTTCCCTGAAATCGCCGGACGTCGTGGCGAGAGAGTGCAACAGTCTGGCCGTCCTCTCACGCGACCATTTTGTGTCGGCCACGGTGCGCGCCAGTTCGGCGCTGAGTTTTTGGGCGCGGGCTACTTGATCGTTTTCAGGCTGCGCGAGAATTGCGTCCAACCCCAAAGTTTTATCGTCCCGTCCAATTCTCTCCAACAACCAGACCAAGCCGCTCCATTTATCTCGCAGCTTCAGATCGCCCTCCGTTTTCGTCCGTTGCCAACTGATCTCGCGCAACGCCACCACTTGCCCAACCAACCATGCCTGCGCTCCGTTCCATTGCGCGGATTCCGTCCAATGTTTCGGTTGCGAAACCGCTTGTCCGTCCAGCTCGAAAATCAATTCTGGATGTCCCGCCGCCAACAAGTTGCTGGAAATATTTTGATGACAGGCCACACAACTGTTGGCGCGGGAATAAAGATTTTTCAGGTCGCGCATTCCGGCGTTGACGCGATCCAGATGAGTGAAGTCGCTCCGTGTGTGACTGCGCAGCCAGGCTTCGGCGGGGCCGTGACAACTTTCACAGGAAACGCCCTCCGTCAGATCAAGACGTTTGGTTTGCGGCGTAGGCGGCAAGGTTTGAAACGGCGCATGACAACTGGTGCAACTCGCGTCTTTGGTGGGAGAAACCATTTTCAGAACTTCGGCCAATCTCTCGGAACGGGCGGTGGTCAAAGTCGCAAATGAGCGTGAATGAAAATCTTTTTTCGACCAGATCTCGCATTCGTTTTTCTTTTCGGCAGCACCGCCATGGCAACCGGAAGAGCTACACGAATTCATTCCAAGAAAGTTGTTGGCCGCAGTGGTTTCGGCGGAAAACGCCCGCGTGTTCCACAAAAGGATCGAAAGGAAAACAGCGGCGGCGGAGCGAAAGAATGAAGTAAGACGTTTACTCGGCACGTGTCGTTTGTTAAACAATGGGCCAGCAAAATGCAATCCATTATCGACCAAATTCGAGATGCAGCGGGTGAGCACGGCCTTCTTTTCATCGGACTGCTTTTGCTGGGAGGATTGGGAGTCAAACTTCTGCTGATGCTTTATTCCTCCATTCGGGCCGTGTTCCACGAAAAAGGCCAGCAGCAACTTTCCCGCGAGCATCTGAAACTGCTGGTGAAAACGGCCGCAGCCCAATTGCGCGAAGCCGAGCAGAGCAAAGCGCTTTGGAACGGTTTTCGAAAATTTCAAATCGCTAAAAAAATAAAGGAGTGCGACGACGTCTATTCGTTTTACCTCGCCGCGCACGATGGCAAAGCATTGCCCGCCTTTAAACCGGGTCAATATCTCACGTTCAGTCTCGATGTTCCGGGGCGCGACAAACCGGTCATTCGTTGCTATTCGCTTTCGGATTGTCATCGCAAAGATTTTTATCGCGTGACGATTAAGAGAGCCTTGGCCCCTCCGGATCAAACCGACATTCCCGCTGGAATCGCCTCTCACCTTTTTTGCGACACGCTGCACGAAGGTCACATCCTGAATGTGAAGGCACCGAGCGGAAATTTCTTCCTCGATGTCAATAAACCGACGCCCGTGGTGCTGATTTCCGGCGGCGTCGGCATCACGCCAATGTTGAGCATGGCCAACGCCTTGCTCGAAGGCGGCTCGAAACGCGAAATCTGGTTTTTCTTCGGAGCGCGCAACGGCGAAGAATTTATTCAGCGCGACCACCTTTTGAGATTGGCCGTTGAACACGAGAATTTTCATCTCCAGGTTTGTTTCAGCAAGCCGCGGCCCAGCGAACAAGCGGGTCGCGATTATCAACACGCTGAACGCGTCACCGTCGAGCTGATGAAGAAACTTCTACCCTCGAACAACTACGAATATTACATCTGCGGCCCGGGCGCTTTCATGAAGAGCATCACCGACGGCCTCGAACAATGGGGAGTTCCCGATTCGCATGTTTTCTTCGAGGCATTCGGTCCCGCCACGGTCAAAAAAGCCGCTCCGAAAGTGGTGGTGGACACCGGCGCGCCGGCGGTGCAAATCACTTTCAGCCGCTCTGGAAAAGTTTCCGCCTGGAAACCGCACCTCGGTTCTCTGCTCGATTTGGCCGATGAACTGGGAATTAAAATCGAATCAGGTTGTCGCGCTGGGAATTGCGGAACGTGCCTGGTCGCGATTAAATCCGGCAACGTGGATTACTTCAGCGAACACGGGGCCAGTTCCGAAGATGGCTCGTGCCTGACGTGTATTTGCAAACCCAAAACCGATTTGGTTCTGGATGCGTAATCTCCATGCCCGCGTCTCCAACTATTTCAGATCGACCGCAGCGCTGGGATGCTTCTTTTGATCCCGAGATGTCCGAGTCCGAAGTGGCCCGGATTTTGTCGTTCGCGCCGTTCAACGAAATGGACGAGGCAAAATTTCCAAAACGCATTTCTCTCCGCGACATTTTACAACACGACACGCGCGTCCAAAAATTTGGGCGCGGTGAAATCATCGTTCGCAATGGCGATTACGGAACCTCCGCGTTCATGATCATGTCAGGATCGGTCCGCGTGGCCTTGTCGGATTTGCCCGCAGCCATTCTTGGCCGAGCCGTTCCGCGCAAGAAAGGATTCCTCCGATCACTCGCACAGTTGTGGTCAAACGCCGGGGAACCGGAAACACGCAAAAAATTTGAACTGCGACAAGATTCACGCGTCGCGTCGCGCCAGGATCAAAAGAGCCAGGTAAAAGTTTTTCTCCAGGACATCCCGCGCCTCTTGGACGAACACAAAACCGCGACGATTGATGCGGGAGAATTTTTCGGAGAAATCGCCGCGCTCAGCCGCATGCCGCGCACCGCGACCGTTTTCGCCGAAACAGACGATACTGAACTTTTGGAGATTCGCTGGCAGGGTCTGCGCGATTTGATGCGCTACGACGACAAACTTCGCCAGCACATTGACCGAATCTATCGCGAACGCGCGCTCGCCTCGCACTTGCGTGACATCCCCATGTTCGCCCGACTGAATGACGAGCAACTCAAAAAAGTGATGGACCAAACCATTTTCGGGACTTACGGCGATTACGATTGGTCGGGCGATTACAAACGGCTCGCACAATCCGGCGGGATGAATCTCGTTCAGCAAGAGCCAATTATTTCGCAAGAAGGTGATTATCCAAACGGAATGATTTTGATCCGAGCCGGCTTTGCGCGACTGAGCCAAAAATTTGGCAACGGTCATCGTACTTTAAATTATTTGGGCGGCGGACAAAATTACGGCTTCCAGGAAATCGCACACAATTGGCGGCAGAAAGACAGCGAACCGATCCCACTGCAATACACTTTACGCGTCATCGGTTACACCCACATTCTGGTCATACCCACCGCCGTTTTGGAAAGCGTCGTTCTGCCGACGATGGATGAGAGCCAGTTGCCTCCACTCATCACGGCGCGGAACGAGGATGAAGAAGTTTTTTCCGAAATCGATGCCAGCGCAAAAATTGGTCCCGACATGCTCGAGTTCCTGACGGAGAACCGTTTCTTCAATGGGACAGCAACCATGGTCGTCGATCTCGATCGTTGCACGCGTTGCGACGATTGCGTGCGCGCCTGTGCTTCGACGCACAACAACAATCCACGCTTTTTGCGTCACGGGCCGACGAACGGAAAGATCATGATCGCCAATGCCTGCATGCATTGTGCCGACCCGGTTTGCATGATCGGTTGTCCGACTGGCGCAATCCATCGCGATGCCTTCGGCGGACAAGTGGTCATCAACCAAAGCACCTGCATCGGGTGCACCACTTGCGCGAACAATTGTCCCTACGAAGCGATCCGCATGGTGGAAATTCGCAACCAAGACGGACAAATCATGGCGGACAGCGAAATGAAACCGATTGCCAAGGCAACGAAATGTGATTTGTGCGTCGAGCAAATTGGCGGGCCAGCCTGCCAGCGCGCTTGCCCGCACGGCGCGTTGCGCCGGTTCAACTTGAACGACATCGATACCTTTGCCGAGTGGCTGCGCCGATGATTCCCAATGCAAAACATGGATTCGCGTTAGTGTTGCTGGCACTGCTGGCGATCTCGCTGTTCTACGCCCATTCCATTTACGTATCCGTCATTCCGAAAATTATTTATGTCTGGGGATGGTTGTTGTTCTTCCTGATTTTAATTCTTTCGCTCTACAACGCGCGGAAAAAACTTCCCTTCCTGCCCCTCGGCACTTCCGAAGGCTGGATGCAATTTCATATTTACGCCGGCCTGCTGACGGTGGTTTTTTTCCTGCTGCATCTTCGATTCCGCCTGCCGAGCGGCTGGTTCGAGGTGGTTCTCGCATCCCTTTATGCGCTGGTCACCTTGAGCGGAGTGGTTGGGTTATTTATTTCGCGCGCCATTCCCAAACAGCTCACGACCCGTGGCGGCGACGTTCTCTACGAACGCATTCCAGTCATCCGTCGCAGCTTGCAGGAACAAGCCGAAGCGCTCGTCCTGAAAACCATTCCCGAAGCGCACTCGACGACCCTGGCCGATTTTTACCTGCGTCACCTGAAAAGTTTTTTTGCCGGCTCGCAAAATTTTTGGCCGCACCTGTTTGAAATTCGCAGCCCGCTCAATTCATTGGTCAATAAAGTCGAGGACTTGAATCGTTTCCTGAATGAACAAGAACGCGCCACGGCAAACAAGCTCGTGGAATTGGTTCGCCAAAAAGATGGGCTTGATTATCAACGCGCACTGCAAATCACGTTGAAGGCATGGCTCTTCGTTCACATCCCCTTGACCTACAGCCTGCTGATTTTTTCCGTCGTGCATGTCGTTCTCATCTTTGCCTTCTCGGGAGGAGCGCGATGAAAGACCAACTCTCCTCGCCCGACTTCGATTCAAACCAATACGAACGGCCCAATCAAAACTGGGTTTGCGGTTGGGCCAAGGAAGGAAAACCGTGTCGCATCGGACCCGATCCGAAAGGGGGTTGCCGAGCCACTTTTGAGTGCAAGCCGTCGCTCGAACGGCGTGAAGGTGAAACCACGGGACGTTTTCGTTGCACGCGCCCAAAAGAATTTGGCGGACCGTGCGAACATGGCCCCGCACCGGATGGAACTTGCGGTCGCGCCATTCCTCCTTGCCAACCAGATCGCAGCCTGCGTTCGAAGCGCGGCGTTTTTACCTGGAGCATTGTTGCGCTGACCGTTGCCGGTTTGCTCGTTGCCTTGTATGGACCGGCGCGCATGCACTTCGTTTCGCCGGGAAAGATTTCTTCGCAACACTCGGCCACCGGTTGCGCCGATTGCCATCGTGCCGCCGCCAACGGCCCCGCCACCTGGTCCAGCGCCGCGCTCGCCGCCGATCCCGGCCCGCTGGAATTTGGCAAATTTTTGAAGCCCGACAAAAAATCGATGACGCACATCGATCAATCCTGTCAGCGGTGTCATACGCGCCATAATTTCCATGAACCCAATGTCGCGCGCGATTTTTCCTGTTCCGCCTGTCACAACGAACACTTGGGCGGCGGAGCCATGAAAGCGCCCGACAGCGCGAACTGCGTGGTTTGCCACGGCGACCGCGAGTTCATGGACGCTTCGTTTGCGAAAGGAAAAAATCTCCCGCCGGGCGCTTTTGATTACCGCAGCGATCATGGGCAAATCGTTTTTAAAACCCCGCGGCCCGAGCGCGGCTACACGCAAGTGTTCACCTCCTTTGCCACCGATCATCCGGAGTTCCAGGTTCACGCACAGCGTTTGAAGGAGTCGAACACGCTCAAGTTTAATCATCGGCTGCATCTCTCGAATTCTGTGCGCAAAGAAAATGGAGACCATCTGGATTGCGTCAATTGCCACAAACCCGATTTTTCATTTGCGTTTCGTCAGCAGATTTCCTTTGAAGAAAACTGTCGCGAATGCCACTCGCTCCAATTCGACAAACGAAACCCGAAACTGCAATTGCCCCACGGAAATCCCGAAGCGACGCGTGACTTCCTGCGCAGTCTGGAAACTCAGTACGCCGATCTCGGCCGGCAAAATGGCGTGACCGAAAAACGCGCCTTGGAAAACTTTGTGCGCAACCAGATGCGAACATTGCAACAAGAATCGCGCACCGGTGAAGATTTGGAGCGTGATGTTTTTTTTAGCACCGAACGGAAATCGCTTGATGGCCGTCCGCTTTATTCCGGTTGCGCTTTTTGCCACGAGGTCCAACCGCGCGGTGCAATGGTTCCCAAAATCGTCAAGCCACAGATTCCCGACCGCTGGCTGGCGCGCGGACGATTCGATCACGCGAAACACCTGACCGTCGATTGCACTCATTGCCACAAAGCCAGCCAGAGCGATCGAACCGAAGATATTTTATTGCCGACCAAAGCATCCTGCGTCACCTGCCATAGTCCGAAAGGCGGCGTGAGAAGCGATTGCGCCACGTGTCACGGGTTCCACTCCAGTGCCGATGTGAAGCTGGTAGAGAAGTAAATCGTGCGATTCTACAACGACGGATTTCTCGGAAATTTCGCATACGGCAAACGCGCGCCGCGATAATGAAATTGATCCGCGCGAATATTACCTGGCGGCAGAAAATTCACCGTGCCAGACGCCGCGATGATGTCGTCCTGCTCAATGCCATCTCCGCTCACGCCAATGGCGCCAATCAACACACCGTTGCGATACAGCGGAAAACCGCCGGGAAAAATCGTGATGCCGTTGGGAAGATTCGGATTCATCGCGGGCGAATTGGTCACGATCGCGCCGTTGAGCGGATTGCGAAAGTTTGCGGGAAACATGGAAAAAAATTCCTGCAAACCGAGAAATGGACCGGGCGGATTCTTCGTGATGCCGGGCGGATAATGACTTTGCGCGAGAAATCCAACGGTGCGCGACGACATCGCGAGATTACTGATCGAGAAGAGATTTCGGTTTGGATCAGAGAAATACAGGGCGGTACGCGCTTTCTGCACGGCAACGTCCCAACTGAAAATCGTCGCGTCCGGAGTGCGAATGGTGCCGAGAACGGTCGGCGTCACTCCATCGAGATCGGGATTGTTGACCACGGCAATGAAAACCTGCGCGGGTTGTCCTCGCGGCAAACGAATCCCGGCGCGGGTGATGTTCGCGCGTTGCGCCGCCAGCGTAAAAATGGAAGTAACTTCCGCCGCGGACAAACGCGTTTCGCCATTGATCAATCCACCGAGCGGATCGTCGATGATGGGCGAACGAATTTCGTTCGTCACTCCGCTGAAAATGGCAGTCGGATAATTAACCGGCGGAGAATTGGTCACGGGATATTCGGCGATGGCCATGCCGACCGTGCCAAAGGGCAAAATGGTTTTCAGCCGCGTTTTGCTTTGCACATAGGGAACGCGAATGCCGTCGAGAAAAACGTGCGTGCCAAAAAACTTTGACGCAGGCGCAAAACCGATCTGCCCGGCGAGCGCAACATCTTCATCCACGTCGCGGATTTGCCCGGCTTGAATATCGTCCAGTGCCGGAAGGCCGGTGCGGACACGGCGGGAATTTCCCGCGACGCCGACGCCGCCAATGAGTTTTCCATTTTTGAAAAGAGGAACCCCACCGGGCGAACCAGCCAAACCGCTCAAAACCTCCACGCCCGCAATTGGCGCGCCGTTCGTGCCGCTGCCGCCGAAAACATTGGTCGAATACGTGCCTGGATTTTTAAAACGATTGACGTCCGAGAACGAGAGATTGGAAAAATTGACTCCGACGAGCGGGCCGGTTGGTTTATTTTTTCTGCCCGGCGGAAAATTTTGTTGCACGATAAATCCCGCAGTCCGCGAGGTGAAGGCGTGTTGATCGCTGCTCAGAAAAGAGGCCGTGCCGGCTTTGGTGATGGCGTCTTGAATATCTAATTCGAAGGTCGGCGAGTTCGTCGTCACGGCCCAGACACCCAGAACAAAACCTTCCCGATCGACGACCGCGATCACGCTATTGGAAGAAATTTCCGTGGCGCGCGTCGCGGCTTGCGCGATCACCTGCTCCACTTCAGCGACCGACATCTGCGCCGCAGCCCGCTGAATTGAGAGCAACAGGATGAGAGTGATGAGTCGCGTAATAATTTTTTCCATTCTGGAAATCACAAATTCGTTTTGTTAGTTTCATCTTACAAAAGAATCCCTGTGAGCCAAAGTCCAAAAAAATCATTGCGAACCCATTCATCGTTCGCGTCACTGACCTGATGGTTTTGCGCGTATTCATTTTAAAACGAATGACTGCCCGGCTGATCTCGGTGGCCTTGTTGGTTTCCTTTTTTGGCGCACCCGTTTTCGCAGAGATGGACAAACCTTCGGATGAAAAAATTCCGTCCTTGCCGGATGTTCCGAAGCCACGGCAAAAAGTCAGCGTCGGACAACCGCCTGCATCGCCCGAGAACTTCAATCCCGATTCAGGGGTCGCTCCGTCCAAAACCGCCGAGCCGGCCGGCGAAACCAATTTTCAATCGCAACGAACCAATCGCGTCAACCCGGCGACCAATTATCTTTTCAATCCCGACCCGGGCGCTACGCAGAAATCGTCTGCGCCACCGCGCCCATTTTTCCAGACGAACTACGGCGTTTTCCAAAAGAGCAGCGGCGAGAAAATTGTCGCGCCACCGAAGTTGGAGAGCCGGGAAATCATCCAAGTGGAGAAGGCTTCGACGAATTCTAGCGGTCCGCTGCCGGAAGACCTGCAACTTCCCCGCCATGAAACCCGGATCAATCAAAAGCCGGACGTAACATTGCACAATCGTGAATATCCTTTGAGTTACGCCGCGCCAAATAATCCGGCGAATGCGGAACCGGTGACCGATCGCTGGCGCGTTGGATTCACTCCGTGGCGACGTTACACGAGCGGCAGCACCGAGATGCCTTACGAATCGCCGCCCGCGCTTTGGCATCCGTATCGACAAAGCGTGTTAAAAGGCGATTTGCCGATTATCGGGCAGGACATTTTTTTGAATCTCACGGCTGAATCAGAAACGGTTTTCGAAGCGCGCCGTTTACCGACGCCGAGTGGAGCCAGTTCGGCGCATGCCAACAGCTCGGAGTTTTTTGGCGAGAGCGAACAGTTGTTTGTGCAAAACAATCTTTCGCTGGCGATTGAAATGTTTGAAGGCGAAACCGTTTTTAAGCCGGTGCATTGGGCGGTGCGATTGCGTCCGGTGTTCAACGTCAATTACGTCGATGTGCAGGAAACTGGAGTGGTCAGCCCGAATCCGGCGAAGGACACGACGCGGCTGCGGACATACACGGCGTTGCAGGAAGGATTCGTTGAGTTTCACCTCGGCGATTTGTCAGACACTTACGACTTCTTTGCGACGCGCGTTGGTAACCAGGTTTTCAACAGCGACTTTCGCGGGTTTATTTTCAATGACATTAATTTTGGCGGACGAATTTTCGGGAACATCGATAACAACCGGTATCAATACAATTTCATGGCGCTGGACATGCGCGAGAAGGACAGCAATTCGGATCTGAACACCTTTGATCAACGCGACCAGCGCGTGGTGATTGCGAATATTTATCGTCAGGATTTTTTGACAAAAGGGTACACGGCGCAACTGAGCTTTCACGCAAACCTCGACGAAGGGCGAACGCATTACGACGAGAATGGCAACCTGGTGCGACCCGCGCCACTCGGCACGGTAAAAGCGCACGATGTGAATGCTTATTATTTAGGCTGGGCGGGCGACGGACACATCGGGAGCTTGAATGTCAACCACGCGTTCTACCAGGTTCTGGGCCACGACGATTTCAATGGCCTGGCCGGACGTCCGGTGGACATCAACGCGCAGATGGGTGCGCTGGAATTTTCCTACGATCGCGATTGGGTCCGCTACAAAGCATCGTTCTTTTATGCGTCCGGTGACAGCAATGCCGAAGATGGACAGGCCAATGGTTTCGACACCATTGTGGATAATCCGAATTTCACGGGCGGGCCATTTAGTTATTACGTGCGGCAAGGATTTAATCTCGGGGGAACCGGGGTCGGTTTTAAAACGCGCAGCAGTTTGGTTCCGAATCTGCGATCAAGCAAAACCGAGGGACAGGCAAACTTCGTCAATCCCGGGGTGTTTCTTTACGGGCTTGGAGCGGAAATCGACGTCACGCCGAAACTGCGGAGTTTCATCAACGCAAACTACATTCGTTTCGCTGAGACCGATCCGATTAACACGGCGCTGCTCACCGATAAGGTTGACCCGGAAATTGGTTTTGATTTGAGCATCGGTTTTCAATATCGACCGTTCCTCACGGATAACGTCATTATCTCGGCGGGATTCGGCACGTTGATCCCGGGGCGCGGTTTCCGGGATATTTATCGGCACAGCACTGATCCGGTGTCCGGCTACAACTCGTCGAGTCATAGCGGACAAGCGGATGATTTTCTTTACAGCGGACTCATTGCCGTGACACTTACTTATTAGCGAATGCGAAACTCTTTTCCAAAACGTGGACTGCTGATTTTCTCCATCGCGTTTTTTTGTGCGACGGCTTTTGCGGAACACTCAGTTTTCGGTCCACCGATTTCTGTTCCGCGCGATTTGCCGAAGACCGGTTCAAACAAGCCGCGCAATTGGGTTGATCAAACTCACGACGAAGCGTTGGCCAAAAGCCGTGGCTGTCTGGAATGCCATGCTGGCTCGAAGGACATGCACAATTCGCCCAACGTCGTCCTGGGTTGCACCGATTGCCATGGAGGAAATCCGACACCCGGCCTGACGCAACGCAAGGCTCACGTCGCACCGGAAAATCCGCTTTTCTGGGAAAGCTCCGCGAATCCAAACGACTCGACGGCACTCCTCAATCATGAGTCGGCGGAATTTATTCGCTTCGTGAACCCCGGCGATTTGCGCGGCGCAAAAGAATCGTGCGGATCATGTCACAAAGAATCCATCAACCACGTGCAGAACAGCATGATGAACCACGGTGCGATGCTTTGGGGCGCGGCGCTCTACAACAACGGGAGTGTGCCGCACAAAAATTATCGTTACGGACAGGCGTATGGGGCGAATGGCGAACCGTTGCGACTCAATAATCCCTACGTACCGACCGCCGAAGAGACCCGCAGCAATGGCGTGCTTCCGTCCATCGGTCCCCTGCCTCGCTACAACATCAGTCAGCCGGGAAATATTTTGCGCATCTTCGAACGTGGCGGTGAAAAACAATCGCAGCTTGGAATCCCAAACGCGTTCGAGTCTCCGGGAAAACCGGCGCGACGTTTATCCGAACGCGGGCTCGGCACTTTGAATCGTACTGATCCGGTTTTTCTTGGTCTGCAAAAAACCCGCCTGCACGATCCGCTGCTCGGCTTCATGGGTTCAAACGATCATCCCGGCGATTATCGTTCCAGCGGTTGCACTGCTTGCCACGTCGTTTACGCGAATGACCGTTCGCCGGCCAATTCGGGTTGGTACAGCAAATATGGCCATCAAGGATTGAGCTTCAGCGGCGACCCGATGATTTCGAAAAAGGAACGCGGACATCCGATCAAGCATGAGTTCACACGCTCGATTCCCAGCAGCCAATGCATGAGCTGTCACATGCACCAGGGAAATTTGTTTGTGAATCCGTATCTCGGCTACACGTGGTGGGACCAGGAAAGCGATGGCGAATTCATGTATCCCAAGAAACAAAAGAATCCGACCGATGCAGAACTGTTGTCTTCTCTGCGAAAAAATCCCGAAGCCGCCGCCGCCCGTGGTCTCTGGGGCGATTTGGATTTTCTGGAAAAAGTCGCGGAGCTAAATCCCAAGTTGGAGCACACGCAATTCGCCGATTATCACGGGCATGGCTGGGTCTTTCGCGCCGTGTTTAAAAAAGATCGCAAAGGAAATCTCCTCGACCTGGACGACAAAACCATTCCGCACGACGACGCGCACAAGTTTTCCAAAGCGGTTCACTTGAAAGACATTCACCTCGCTCGCGGAATGCAGTGCGTCGATTGCCATTTCGAAACCGACGTTCATGGAAGTGGAAAACTTTACGGCGAACCGCGTGCAGCCACGACGATCGAATGTATTGATTGCCACGGGACGATTGATCATCGCCCAACGCTCGTCACGACCGGAAACGGCGGCAAAATTGATTTGGCAAAAGGATCAACGCCGTGGGGGCCGCGTTTCGAACGGAGGAGCGGCAAGCTCATTCAGCACTCAATGATGAGCCAGGAAATGGAATGGGAAATTCCGCAAACCCGCGACACGATTGATCCCACTTCCTCAAACTACAATCCCAAGTCGCGTTACGCAAAAACTGTTCAGCGCGATGGAAAAACCTGGGGCAATACCTGCGAACGCAAATCGGATCTGGCGCACGATAACTCCTCCGTCTCCTGTCAGGTTTGCCATACCTCGTGGGCGACGAGTTGTTTCGGTTGTCACCTTCCGATGAAGGCCAACCAGCGCGTGCCGCTCAACAAATTCGAAGGGACCACCTCGCGCAATTACACTTCCTACAATCCTCAAGTGGTGCGCGACGATGTTTTCATGCTCGGCATCGATAGCACGGTGAAGAACAACCGTCTTGCGGTGCTACGTTCCTCCAGCGCAGTGGTGGTTGGTTCGCAAAACGCGAATCGCGAATGGATTTATTCCCAGCAACAAACGGTTTCTGCGGAGGGTTACAGCGGGCAGGCGTTCAACCCGCATTTTCCCCACACCACCAGCGGCGTTGGAACCACCAAGAACTGCACGGATTGCCATATTTCAAAAGCGAACGACAACAACGCGATCATGACTCAGCTTCTTGGTTACGGAAATGGAACCGTAAACTTCTTCGGTCGCTATGCTTATGTCGGCCAGGGCAAAGACGGGTTCTCTGGCGTGGTCTGGACGGAGCAGGAAGAACCGCAAGCCGCCATCGGCAGCCATTTGCACAAGCTCGCTTATCCCGACAATTTCCAAAAACATCTTGATGCCAAATCGGAACTCAAGGAAGCGCATCATCACCACGGCAAGGAAATTTTGGACCTCACCCTGCGCGGCGAATATCTCTACACCGCCAATGGTCCCGATGGTTTTGAAGTATTCGACGTAGCCAATATTGATCAGAAAGCATTTTCCGAACGCATCGTGAGCGCGCCCGTTTCTCCACTTGGACAACGAACCTACGTTCGCACCAAATACGCAACCTCTGTGACGTTGCCGAGCACATTGGGAATTGATCCGCTACGCACACACCTGCCGGAGAACGAAGAGCAACCGGTCAGTTTGATTTACGCTTGGGTTTTTGTGACTGATCGCGAAGAAGGTTTGGTCATGGTGTCGGTCGGGACGCTCGTCGATGGTGATCCAGCAAACAACTTCCTCGATAAGGAAAAAATTATTCGCTTTAACCCGGAGGGCAAACTCACCGGGGCAATGCACTCCGCCATGGCTGGAACGAATCTTTACGTCGTCGGGAAGAATGGCTTGTTCGTGCTTGGCCTGAGCAACACGGAACTCGTCGCGCCGAAGTTGATCGGGGAATTATTGGCCGGCGATGCTCGTCCGCATCCCGACGGTGAGGGCGCGCTTGATTTGAAGAACCCACGCGCCATCTCGGTGCAGTTCCGTTACGCCTTTGTGACAGACGACGACGGCTTGAAAGTCATCGACATCTCCGAACCGACGAAACCACGACTGATTCCCGGCGCCGTTGTTCCATTGAAAAACGCGCAGCGTTTTTATCTCGCCCGCACCTACGCCTACGTCGCCAATGGCGCGGAAGGTCTCGCCATCATTGACATTGAAAATCCTGAGAAACCAAAGCTCGATCAGATGTTTAACGCCGATGGCGCGCTCACCGACACTCGATCGGTGCAAATTGGTTCTGTGAATGCATCGATGTTTGCACTCGTGGCTGACGGACGAAATGGCTTGCGCGTCGTGCAACTGATTTCGCCGGAGAACGTGCCGGGACACATGGGCTTTAGTCCGCGACCGAACCCGAAGCTGATCGCCAATTACCGGACCCACGGTGAAGCACTCGCCGTTTCGCGCGGCCTCGACCGCGACCGTGTTGCCGACGAAACCGGCAATCAAACCGTCGTGTTCGGCCGCCGCGGATCTCGTCCGTTTAACTACGATGAGATGCAAGCTTTCTTTCGTCACTTTGCTGATCCCTACACCACAAATCGCGTCGGACAACGGACCGGCGAAACTTACAAAGTGAACGACACAATTGTTCGCGACGGCGAATTGGCGACCAAAAACGGGGACAAGTTGAATCCACCGATGAATTTCAAACCCGATCAGGAACCCACGCCCGAAAACGTCCGTCAGGAACGTTTAATGCGGCGCGGCGAATAACGCGAGAGCATGTTCAGTTGAAATTTTGCAGCCGGGTTCTGCGACACTTTAAAATACGATCACGCCTTTGCCACCTAACGCTGCGCAGCATCCTGACGCACGTTTGTCCCTTGATTTTTTATAAGTTTCCCGACATCCACAAGAGCGTCTCTGAGGAAATTCTTAAGCGTCTCAACAGAAGAAAACGCGTTGTGTCTTGAATCTATTACGAAGAGGAGCCACATTCGGGCTGTCAGCAAAAAACTAAACTCGTTGGCTCAACAACAAATTTGGAAAGGCTTTGGAAATGGAACAGAACAAAACGCGCATGTCTCCGAACACCAGTAAAGTTTTGTCGGTCATCATGGGTGGCGGCCAGGGCTTGCGGTTGTTTCCGTTGACACGTGACCGCGCGAAACCGGCGGTGCCGCTGGCCGGAAAATATCGTCTCGTCGATATTCCCATTTCCAATTGCATCAATTCCAACCTGCGCCGCGTTTATTTGTTGACGCAGTTTAATTCAGCCTCGTTGCATCGCCACATTTCGCAGAGCTACAAGTTCGATCAATTCACCGGAGGATTTGTCGAAATTCTCGCGGCGGAACAAACCTTCGGCGACACCTCGTGGTATCAAGGAACCGCCGATGCCGTGCGAAAAAATCTCACTCATTTTCTCAATCACGATTTCGATTACCTCCTCATTCTCAGCGGCGACCAACTTTATCGCATGGATTTCCGCAGCATCGTCAGCCAACACATTGAGACGGCCGCGGATGTCACGATCGCAACCATTCCGGTTCGACGGCCCGAAGCGCAGTCGCTGGGAATCATGCAAATTAATTCCGAGCGGCGCATCACCCGCTTCGTGGAAAAACCAAAGGAGCCTGCGGTTCTCGATTCACTCCGCCTCGAACGCGATTGGTATGATGAATTGGAAGTGCAAGGTCAGGACGAATTTTTTTTAGCGTCGATGGGCATTTATGTTTTTAATCGTGAGGTGCTCTTGAAGTTGCTCGATAACGACTTCACCGATTTCGGCAAACACATCATACCCGACGCGATTAATTCTCACCGCGTTTTTTCCTACGTGTTCCAGGGTTATTGGGAAGACATCGGGACGATTCGCTCATTCTTCGAGGCCAACCTTGATTTGGTTTCGGAACTGCCGCGCTTTAATTTCTTCGACATGAGCGCACCGATTTTTACGCGCCCACGTTTTTTGCCGGCGTCGAAAATCAATGGGGCGGAAATCAATCACGCGATTATTTCCGACGGCTGCATTATCAATCACGCGAAGATCAACCACAGCCTGGTCGGCATTCGCAGCACGGTGAGCGAAGGTTGTGAACTGACGCGGACTATTTTGTTAGGCTCTGATTATTACGAATCCGATTCCTCCATCCAACAAAACGAAGCCAAAAGCATACCGCGCATCGGCATCGGTCGAAATACACGGGTTGAAAACGCCATCATTGATAAAAACGCGCGCATCGGCGAAAATTGCGTTCTCTCTCCCGCTGGCAAACCGGAGAACATGGACCACGGGCTTTATTATATTCGCGATGGTATCATCATCATTCCGAAAAACGGCGTGATCCCGCATGGCACGGTGATTTAGCGATTCGTTTGTCACATGAATTCCAAAACCATTTTCCCGTGGCTTCTCGTCCTGATCGTTCTCGCGGGGGCTGGTTTTCTTTTCGTTAATGGCAAGAATAAAGAAATCGAACTGGCGCGCCTTCGTGCCGAGAATTCAGAGTTGCCCGAGCTGCGCGCTGCCGTAACGGAAGCAAACAAAGCGGCGCAGAACTCTTCCGAGCCGTTAAACACGAAAGAGCGGGAAGAACTGGTTCGCTTGCGCAATGAGGTGAGCCAATTGCGGCGCGACAAACTTAAAACAGCCGCGCAATTGAAGCAGGTTCAAGAAACTCAGGAGCAATTGTTGGAACGCCAACAGGCGCAGCAAGCGCAGTTGCAACAACAGAACCAGCAACTCGCGCAACAGACGGCCAAGACGAAAACACCGGCAGAAGAGGCGAAGAACACTTGCATCAATAATCTCCGGCAAATCGACGGCGCAAAACAACAATGGGCTCTCGAAAACAAACAACCCGCAGATGCCTTCGTGGTGCCGCAACAGATCACCGCATATTTAAAAGATGGCGCGCTGCCTCCTTGCCCTTCCGGTGGCACTTACACGCTCAACAACGTGAACCAGGTTCCCACCTGCTCGATTCCCGGCCACACCCTGGCACAGTAATCGGATGATTTTATTGGCGGGGTTTTGCGGCGGGAAATTTTCTTCACACGCGCAAATTTAAATTTACCTCACTCACCACCTTGAATGGATTTCGTTCCGGCGCTTCATCCGAAGTCACGGCGCTCATCACGCCGCGCAACGTCCAATTCAAGGCCGGGATGCGATGCCGCAGCCAGACCGACATCACTTCTGGTTTTGCGCCCAAAGCCGCCTTGGGTTCAAGCGCAGTGCGACCGAGCGACAACCGTTTGCAACCCCATGAAATCGCATCGGCAATGGTGGCATGAAGCAATCGTAAATAAATTGGCAACCCATCCGCCGCAGCAACCCGATCAAACCCGACGTAATACGCAATCGCCGTCGCGCCATCGCGCAACGTGGTGACGAAGCCCAGAATTTTTTCGCCGCGACGAACCACCGTGCAGCGAAAATCATTGCCCAAAGTAGCCGCCATTTTGGGTAGATAATTTTCCGGCAACGTAACCAGTCGCACCGAGGCGTTGTTGTGAACAGCGAGATAAAGTTCGTGCAGCCGTTTCGAATGTAAAGCGAGGTCGGTCAGTGGTTCGACCGTGCATTCCGCCGCCGACAATTTCTTTACCTGGTCCTTCGCATTCCGACGATATTTCGCGTCCAAGGCGGACAAATAATCATCATAACTGCGCCACGCCGGATTGATGGTCAGCACCATGTTCGGTTCGGTTTCCAGCGGGCGATAACTAAAACGGCGCAACGCCTCCAATCCCGCTTCGCTGGCGGTGACATCCTTGACCATGACGACATTGGTCTGCCCCATCAACCGCTCGGCGCGACGAATGCGATAAAGCGCTTCCGCGACGCCCGGCCAAAGCAACGCGGGATCTTCACCCGGCGCGAACGCGATGCCGTGAAATCCCCACGACATCAAATTGCCACCGACAAGCAGGCGTTCGTCCAATTTCGCCGTCGCAATCTTGGCCGCTGGAGACAACGCGCGCTTCAACAAATTCGTCGAACGCGCTTTCTTTTCGCCGCCCTCTTCGCGACGTAATTGTTTAGCGGTAATCGAAATAATCTGCGCCGCAATCACGGCCAACGGTTGTCCTTCGCGAAAAATGGTCGCGTAACGTGGCTCAAGGTTTTCCGGCCCGTGTTGTTCGATGACGCGTAACATGTCGCGCCGGAGAAAAAGGCTCGCCCCCTTCGTCACACTGTCCCAAGCCTCGCGGTTGAGAAAATCCACGCGGTCCGCGAAAGCAAAACCAAACCCGCTCGGGCGATGCCGTTCCTCATGACGCTCGCGCAGATCACGAATGACGGTGACGGCTCGGCGGAGCGGGTTGGCGGATTTTGACTTGTGAGACATCTGAAGGACAGACAGTGAACCGGGCAGATTTGTTCACGTCGATGAGTCGCAGAGCGACGACCGACAATAGCCCGCCGTTTCAACGGCAGAAATCGTGGCAAAATGGATTCAAGCCCCGTAGTGACGTCCGAGATTTACGGAACATTCAGCCGTCCCTCCGGGACTTGTCCCGATTGACAACCATCCCGGCGATAAATCGCCGGGCTATTCTTGGTTGTCCCTCCCGGACACGGACGGAGCGCGGCAGTGTCGGAGACCAGCCGCAGCACGGCGGCAAGTTTGGATGCTTCCGAACAATTCCCGCGCTCCGCAAGGTAAGGCGGGCAGTCCTCTGCCCGCCGTCTTCAGGAACGGGAGCGTTCTGATTTACCACGACGGCGCGCACGGAGTGACGCGCCCTACCTGCCGAGGCTGGTGCGCAAATCTTTTTCCAGCCGGGCGAAGGCGGCTGCAAAGGCGGCGCGGTTCTTTCAGTGGGAGAAATCGGGGAGGTGATATTCGCGGACTGCTTCCGCCAACTTGTCGCGCCGAAATTCGATGTAGGCGGAAGCTTCGCCGTTATCCGAGTCTAGGCACTCCCACTTTTTCAACGTCGCTCAATCCGTCAACGGGATAGGAAAAAATTATTTTTCAATCTGGAAAAGTTTATCTTCCTGAGAAAGTTTCAGAATAACAAACTCGTCCTTGTTGAATTCTTTAGGAAGCTTGTCCTTTAGAATTGATGCCACAAACTGGATTCCCTTCTCATTAACGAGTTTGGCAATCATCACAAGTTGATTGTCGTGCATCAGTTCTTTTTTGTCGTTGAGAAGAAAATGCATACACGGGATTTCTTCGGCATCAGCAAAGAGTGTGTAGGCAATATCAAAGCAGGATATTTCGCCCTGTTTTTTCCCAGAACTGAAATTTGTATTGAAAGCAGTAAACTCATAAAGTCGGCGGCCTCTCCATACTTTCGTGTCAACTTTCAGCGCGTATTTTTCGCCATATAATTCATGTGACACCGCCGAGAAATACTTATTGAATTTACTGACTTGCTCTTTGATTTTTATTTCGTATTCGTCGGAAAATAATTCGTCATCAATTGTAGCAAGGTCTTTATTCAGTTGGGCGAGCTTTGTATCAACCTCCTCTAGCTGATGAATAACATTCTCGTATTCGCCCTTTTTTTGGTATCTCGCATTCAGTTCGCCAATCAACTTCTCAAGCATTTCAAATGAATCGCTTTGGGTGATTTTTTTGCTGAAGCCTGCCTCTTGAACCAAGAGAGCCTTCAAATGCTTGCGCTGTTGCGTAAGCTTATCTTCGATTTTTGGCAGGTCTTGAACAATGAAGCGAATCTTCGATTCGACCATCCGGTTATGAAATTCATTTAGTTCCTGAAAAGTTTTTTGAATGCCTCTGACCAAAGCCTCGGCTTGTTTGTAAAGCTGCATTAACTGGTTCAAGTCAACTCGCGAAGCCCCAGACAGCATTTCCTTTTGGGCTTCCAAAATCAGAGATTTACGAATTTCCAATCGGTTGATTTCTGAAGAGGTGAGATTCAGTTGATATTTAATTGCATTTAATTTGTCTAAATCAGATTCGAAATTGGGATTGAGATTTAACGATGCCTTTTGTTCCTCTAACTCCTCAATTTCGCCCAGCAATATTGTTAGCGCAGTTTCGTAGGCGGATTTCGTCTGTGGGCTTAACCCGGTTTGATGGACACCTTGGTGGCAGTGCGCATGGATGTTTTAGTTTAATTGGTTCTCGAAGTCCACAGGTGTTTGATAGCCGAGCGC
>JAYVSV010000080.1:0-3505 GCA_043775015.1 Verrucomicrobiota bacterium | reverse complement strand
TGGCGAGCAAAACACTCCGCTGAAATTTCCAATGCCTCCTCCAATAGCCACGCAGCACACCATTGGCCGAACACTACTGGCGGGGACGCCCGCCGCTACTTCGGAATTCGGGATAAACGCAGCTTCGAATGGTTCACCGGTTTGTTCAGGAAGCAGCTTTAATCAAATACGCTTAAACTTTCCCGCCCATTTTGGCATCAACGGCAAATTTTCCTCCGCCCGCGAGAAACAGCGCGACGTAAGCCGCGAGATAAATAAATGCCAGCTCGCCGCTGTGCGCCCCTTTTAAAACTCCTTTGTGCGCCATGGTAAATGCGACGGTCATGTTGATTGCCAAAGTGAGCGCGGCGAAACGGGTGAATAAACCGAGAATCAACAACAGCGAGCAAACCGCTTCGGCGAAAATCGCCAGACTGAGGCTGGCGGTTGAACCGATGCCGAGCAGATCGAGAAATTTTCCTGACATCTCGTTGAATCCGGTGATTTTGCCCCAGCCGTGCAGAAGCAACATGGACAAACCAATCCAAAGACGAAGCGCGAGCAATCCGTAGTGCGCGTTGAACGGGAGAAAATCCAGCCGAAGAATTTTAGCAAGTTGTTTCATGCGTCTTAAATCGCCGAATAAACGGAGAATGACAAAATGCTAATACCTATCGCCGTTACTTAGTGGTTTTGATTTTTTCAGTTAATTCGGCCACGCGTTTGTCCGCGCCCAGCTTGGCCTGGTCCACGCAGAATTTGCAGAAGGAATAAAATGCGTAACGTTCGTTGGCCATTTTCGCGAACTCCAGCGCGCGGGGGAGATCGTTCTTGCTTTCATAACATTCGGAGATGCGCAGCGCCGTTTTGAAACGGTAATTTTTGCAATCCTCCGTGCTGCCCGCTTCAAGCAAGCGATCATTAACCTTGCTCGGAAAAATTACAGAGAACTCAGCAATGGCTTCATCATATTTTTTCTGATCCTGCAAAATCAATCCGACGGAATATTGGGCGTCGCCCCAGAGGTGCGATTCAGGCCACCGCTGGCAAAGTTGGCGCATTAATTTGAGTGCGGTGTCATAATCCTTGCGGTCATGATACGCACGCAAGCTGCGGTCGTAATAAACTTCCGCGCCCGCTTCGCTTTGAGAGGGGAAGTCAGCCAGAAGTTTGTCTTCCCAAACGTTGGCCCCCGCCTCGTCGTTCAAGGCATGGAGAGATTTGATGATTTCTTGATAAACCGAAGCGCCATCGATGGGAGTTTTGGCGTAAGGCAGAATGCGGTTCAATTCGCGCAATGCGCCAAATGCATCAAACTTCTCCTCCAATCCGCTAAGGTAATGCTCACGAACCAACTCAAGCGCCGCCGTCGCATTGGTCAAGTTTGTGCCCCGCTCTTGCAGCATTTTGATCTGTTTTTTGTAATAGTCCTGATAAAGCGGGACGAGTTCGTGGGCGAGTTTGCGTTTGTACTCCGCCAGCGCCGCCTTAATGTTGCCGCTCTCCAACAAATACCATGGCGGAATCGCCGACTCGTCATCATCCGTCTTCTTTTTCGGTTTCAGTTTCAGCGCCGCAACGTATGACTGCAAATCCGCGCACAAATGCGCTGCCGCTTCCAATCGAGCCGTGGTGTTCTTTTCCCCGGACAAATTCCCGGCGCGTTCCGCAAACCCTTTTGCCATGTCCGCATAGGGCGGCGGCAGTTGCAAAGCCGCTGCGTGCAATGATTTTTCGGCTGCCTCAAATTTTTTTCCACCCAAGAGAACACCCGCTTTCTGAAACTCGGTTTGCGCAACCAGCCAATTCGTCGTGGCTGACTGAGCCGGTATCAGAGCAGGCTCGGCGGAAAACGTTGAGGCGGTGGTGAACAGAAACGTTGCCGCTAAAACGAGCAATGCCAACGAGACTGGACAATGGTTTCGAGGTATGAGTTTCATCCCTTTTATTCCCTCCAGCCGTGGTTTTCGCGCACTTGAATCATGGAAGCCAAAATGTTGTTCCACGTTTCCTGTTTCATCATCACGTCGTTCGGGAACATGCAGCCGTCCCAGCAGATGTGGCGCATCTTTTTCGTCACGGCGCCCTTTTCGTCGCGGAGCCAGAAGCCCGCGTGGTGGGGGATGTCGAGTTTGCCGTTGGGGTCGGTGGCGAGGCAGTGGCGGCCGGTCTTGTCGTGGGAGCCGGAGCCTTTGACCGTGGCGTCGTTCTGGGCGACGTGGAAGTCGATCGTCCACGGTCGCAGGGCGGCCGTGAGGGTCTTGAGGGCTTCGTCGAGTTTGCTCTTGTCCTGCCAGTCGTAGCCTTGAGGGAGGATGGAATCTTCGGGGGCGTTGTAGCCCATCGTGTAGAGGAGGGTGTGGGCCATGTCCGCCTGAAAGCCGACGACGCCGGGCCTGTTGGTGTATTCGAGGAGTTGGACCATGCGCCGCCAGGAGTGCATGCCGCCCCAGCAGATTTCGCCCTCGGCGGCGATGCGCTCGCCATGTTCCTGAGCGACCTTGCCGGCCTCGCGAAACGTGGCGGCGATTCGCTTCTGGTTGCCTTCGGGATCTTTGTACCAGTCATCCACGCCCGAGGCGGAATCGATGCGCACCACGCCATAAGGACGCGCGCCAAACTCGCGGAGTTTCTTACCGATCCGACAGGCCTTGCGGACCGATTCAACAAAGAGCTTGCGCTCGGCTTCGCTGCCCATGGCAGGCCCGCCACCCGTGGGCGGCCAAACCGGCGCCACGACCGAGCCCACCACAAATCCTCTGGCCAGGATCTTGTCAGCAATCTTCTTGAGATCGTCATCTGTGATATCGATGTTGATGTGGGGATCGAAGAGGAAAATGTCCACCCCATCAAACTTCTGCCCGTTCACGCTTGCCTTGGCGGTGAGATCGAGCATGGTGTC
Organism: Verrucomicrobiota bacterium; assembly: GCA_043775015.1. GTDB lineage: Bacteria > Verrucomicrobiota > Verrucomicrobiia > Limisphaerales > CANJXF01 > CANJXF01. Next base: position 624 of record JAYVSV010000080.1, on the reverse strand, counting down.
AAGATCAATGCAGGGCTCGGCGCCAGGCGACCCCTTACCGACAAGGCCTGGCCACATGGCGTTATGAAGCTTGGGGAATTGATTGGGCATGGTTGGTCCTAGGTCTGTAGTCAATGGTCAGTGGAAATGCGTGGGGGAAAGATAACCGGTGAGGGTCGGAGCGGGCAAGTAGCAGCTACACAGCGCGAGAAGACCAACGGGCGAGCAGCATCCGGAATAGGTGCAGGCGTATGAGACTTATTTCAAAAAGAAGTTTGCGGACAACGACGGGCGTTTCGCACTCCGTCCCGCTGTCTGTTGTGTTACTCAGCGTTTGCCAGTAGTGCGGAGAAGTTGGTCGGCCCATTCCGCCGCCTCACCGGTCAGCGGTGGTTGGGCGGGCTGCGTGTAATCGATGGTGATGTGATACGCGCCGTTACGGTAAACGCGATCGATGAGGGATTGGATATCGAGGACGACATCCGTATCTGTTTGACGCAGGGGAATGGGGATGAGTGGAAGCCGCAGATTCAGCGGCATCGCAAAGTATTCGTGTTGGTTTCCGGCCCAACTTCGGTGCATGACAGCGTGGTAGACACTGCGGCGGGCGGAGGGAACACGCGAGGGGTGGAGCTGAGTGGCCGG
>JAYVSV010000079.1:0-6973 GCA_043775015.1 Verrucomicrobiota bacterium | reverse complement strand
CGACGACCTGCTTGGTGTCCATGCCCAGCTTGATGACCTTGAGCGCCACTCGCCGCCGCACCGGCTCGGTCTGCACCGCGACATAGACCACCCCGCAGCCGCCTTCGCCGACCTTCTCGAGGAGCTTGTAGCGCCCCAGCGTCTGGCCCACGGCTTCGTCGGGCGCTTCGGCGAGATCGAGTTTGATCGTTGGACGGGCCGCAATGCCTGGAGGGCCGAGCTCCGCGAGGCCCTGATCTTTCTTTAGGGACTCGTGTAACTCGTCCCTCCGAACAATCTGTGTGGCCAGCAGTGTGTCCGGTTGCTCGTGGGCGGCGAGCAGGGCTTCGAGGCGGGCGCGCAGGGCGGCGTCACCACCGCATACGGCGTCGAGAAAGGCGGCGCGTTTATCCGCCGGCTTTTCCAGCGCCAGCACAAACAAGACTTCCTCGCGGTTTGGATTCATTGGGAAATCATCAGACGGGTTGCGCCGGGTTCACTTCGCGTCCGGCTCGGGCAGGGGGATGCCTTTGGCCTTGAAGACGGCTTCCGCTTCGCGCTGCCTTGTTTCCGCCACATACGTTACCCAGCACGTGTTGCCGCTGCCGCGGTCATGGCCAGGCTTGTCCCCGAGGGCCAGCTTCAACTGGGCGCGCGCTCGGGCAAAGTCCCGGCGGGCTTCGTCCGTGCGCCCGAGTTCGGCAACCAGCACCGCCCTGATAAAGATGTAGTTGGCTTGGAAGGCTGGGAGCAAATGTTCACGCGTATCAAACCGAGAGCCGAGCGTGTCCAGAAATCGGTCCAGCAACACCCGGGCCTCTTCGTAGCGATGCTCACGATAGGTCAGCAACGCGTTGGCATCGGCAAGCCACATATGGCTGCCGATCGAACCGTCATCGGCCCGGTCCAACAGGCCACGCGCCAGGGCCAGAGTCCGCTCGTCCATCGGTTGCTGCAACAGGGCGAACAAAACGCCTAATGCCTGGGCTCCCTCGACCGTCGAGCTGAAACGGAGCGAGCAGATCCGGCTGAGTCGCTCGAAGGAATCGTGGTCGCCGGTGGCGGCCGCGATCTTGGCAGCCCGGAACCAGTCCTCAACTGTGGAAAGCCGGTTGGTGGCCACGGCTTCGAGGATCGGCAACGCTTCCCGGGCGTTGCCGGAACGGGCCAGGATCTCTCCGCGCAGCGCCTCCAGGCGGACCTGATCCGTCGGCGATCCGCCGTGGGTCTTCAGCCACCGGCCTTGCTCTTCCAGGCTCGTGGTCGCCTCCGTGAATCGGTCTTGCCGACAGAGGACGTTGTTCAGTTCCGCGATCAACGACCAGTAATTATCCCGCAACTCATGGATGTCATCCCGCACCACCGAGTCCAGCGAGGGAAATTTCGCCAGGGTCTCGCGGGCGAACTGCTCGGCCTCCGCGGGACGGGAGCTTCCAAGAATGGCAGCATATTGAATGGCCGTCCCGAGTTCCAACGCCGCCGGAGCCGCTGCACGGAGCAGCAGTTCGCGGGCTTCCCCAATCGACGCCTCCGCCTGGTTTGTCTTTCCGGCAAACGATAACCAAACGGCCTGGCTCAATCGGCACCGTGCGGCGAGCACCAGAGCGGGTGGGGTCCGCCCCATGAACCCCGCGTAGAGCCCCTCCAACTCCTTCATGGCCTGCTCCTGGGCCAGGACCTGGTCGCCGGCCGCCCAAAGGCGGGTTGTCGAAACACCCAACCTTATCTCGTCGCGCGGAACGGGGAGTTGGTCGTCGGTGACCCTCGGCACGAGACGGTTGATCGCCTCTACCTGCTGCAACGCGGCTGGCATATCGTTTAACCGACCGATAAGGGCGTCCCACAAATTCCAGCGCACCGTTAGCTCCGCTGCCGGGGCGTTGGACAGGGAGGAGGAAGCCAGCGCATCCGCCTTGCGGATCAACTCCCGCGCCCCGCGGACATTCCCCTGCTGCAGCAGCGTGGGCAATTGGTCCGACACCAGGCCGCGGATGAAGGTGGTCACGGTGTCCGCCCGGACGGATTGCGTGCGCTCCCGCTCACGCGCGGCCCGCTCGCGCACCAAAGCCGCCATTGCGAGTCCCAGACCCAGGACCAGGGCCAGCGCGACGCCGGCGACTCCGACGGTGGCGGCCTTGTTCCGTCGCGCCATCTTCTGGAGCCGGTAAAGCTGACTGGGCGGCCGGGCGAGCACCGGCTCGTTGTTGAGGTGGCGTTTGAGATCGGCAGCAAGACCGTTGGCTGACTCATAACGCCGTGTACGATCCTTCTCCAGGCACTTCATCACGATCCAGTCGAGGTCGCCTTTCAAGAGGCGGATGACTTCCTCAACCTTCCCGTAGCGGCGACTCGGCAGAGCGCCGCCATTATCCTTACCGAGATCACCGGCACTCTGCCGAGATGCCGCTACGAGTTCCTGGGTCAGCCGCGTGCTCGGGCGTTGCGGCTCCTGCTCGCGGATCGTCTTGCGCATCGCGTCGATGCCCGAGGCCATCAACTCCTTCGCATCGAACGGCGTGCTGCCGGCCAGCAGTTCGTAGAGCAACACGCCCAAGCTGTAGATGTCGCTGCGGGTATCAATGTCCAGCCCGCTCATCTCCGCCTGCTCCGGACTCATGTAAGCCGGTGTGCCGATGAACTGATGCAACTGCGTATAGACCGTGTTCTCCGTCAGCCGGCCTTCCGTCGCCTTGGCGATGCCGAAATCAATCACCTTCGGCACCGGCACGCCGTCGTGCAGCGTCACGAGGATGTTGGAGGGCTTGATGTCGCGGTGAATGATGCCCTTCTGGTGCGCGTGCTGGATGGCCTGACAAACCTTGATGAACAGATCGAGCCGTTCCTTGGTGGAGAGATTGGCCTGATCGCAGTAATCGGTGATGCGAATGCCGCGCACCAGCTCCATGACGAAGTAAGGCCGGCCCACCTCGGTCGTGCCCGCGTCGAGCACCTTGGCGATGTTCGGGTGGTCCATCATCGCCAGCGCCTGCCTCTCGGCCTCGAACCGGGCGACCACCTGCTTGGTGTCCATGCCGAGCTTGATGACCTTCAACGCGACGCGGCGGCGCACCGGCTCGGTCTGCTCGGCCACATACACCACGCCGCACCCACCCTCGCCGACGCGCTCCAAAAGTTTGTAGCGTCCCAGCGTCTGGCCCACGGCTTCGTCGGGCGCATCGGCGAGATCGAGCTTGATCGTGGGACGGGCTGCAGCGGCTTGTGTGGCCAGCAGCGTGTCCGGTTGCTCGTGTGCGGCGAGCAAGGCATCGAGGCGGGCGAGCAAGGCCTTGTCGTCGCCACACTCGCGGTCGAGCCAGGCGGCGCGCTCAGCGAAGGGTTTGGTCAGTGCGAGCTGGAACAGGAGTTCTTCGCGGTTCGGATTCATGGTTTTTTGACCTCCGCTTTCTCCTTCGCCTCCGCCGCGTTGATTTCCGCCCAAGACGGCGCTCGCCAGGCCTGCCAGGGAGAGCCGGCGAGGATCACATTCCCATCGGCGCTCCAATGGGCTCCCAGCAGGTAGGAACCGGTTCCGGTTAGGGTAAGGAGTTCTTGTCTCGTTCCCACATCCCAGAGCTTGACAGCTTCGCGTCCACCCGACCCCGAGATCAACCGTCGCCCATCCGGGGAGAAGGCAAGGCCGACGGCAGCGTTCAGGTGGCCGTGAATGGTTTCGATCAACTCGCCTTTCGCGGGATCAAACAACAGAACCCGACCGCCGGTGGTGGACGAAGCCACGAGTCCGCCATCGGCTGAAACGGTCATTTTCTCGGAATAATTTCTTCCGGGAAAAACCCGCGGTGGTTGGTCGGGTTGAACCAAATTGTAGAACCGAACTTCATGGTCAACGCCCGCCGCGATCACCACGCCCAGCACCCGTCCGCCCGCGGCAAAGGTGCCGGCACTGATGAACCCGCCAATGGACGCGACCACCTGCCCGGTTTCCACGTTCCAGACCCGGAGGGAATCACGTCCCGCGTTTATCGCCGCCAGATAAGAACCATCGTCACTGAAGAGAACCGAGATGCCGCCGGGGACATCGCTCCGCAATTCGATCCGGCGACCCGGCGTCGCGAGGCTCGTCACATAAACCGACGCCGGGTTCCCTCCCTCGCTCCACGCCAGGAGCCGGCGCGCCGGGTTGTAGGTCGCCGCCGTCGGGCGCTTGCCGGAATCCAGCGTGATGGCTCCACGTTGAACCAGTTCGAAACCGTGAAGTTCGCTGATCAGGATCTGGTTGGTGCCATTCCAGAGGCACAGCAGGTTGGTGCCGAATTTCCCAAAAAGATTGGTGGAAGAAGTGATCACCGGCAGGGTTACCGGGGCTGAGTCGCTTTTCAGGTCCATCATCTGCAACGGCTGGCCCGTTGGCAGCAACAACACGCGGGATTGATCCAGCGGCTGAACCTGATCAATACCAAGGTTTTCGGGCAGACGGCGATATCCATCCGGGGCGCTTTTGGCATCGTCCTGCCACAACATGAGATTCCCGTCCTTGCCCGCACTGGCGAGGAGTTGCGCGGTTTCAGAGATCGCGACGGCATGGACTTCGTCGGTGTGACCGCGCAGCACCTTGGATTCGGTCCAGGTGTCCGCGTTCCAGATACGGATGGATTGATCGGTCGCCGCCGAAACCAGGCGTCGTCCGTCCTTGGTGAAGGTCAGATTGGCCACCCAACTGGTATGGCTGTCGAGCCGGGCGATCGGCCGGCCGGTTGCCGTATCCCAGATGCGGATGGTGGGGTCTTCAAATCCCGAGCCTGAGGCCAGCACCCGTCCGTCTGGCGAAAGGGCCATGGCGGTCAGCCCAAAATCGCGTGATGACTCCGTCTCCCAGAGCTTTTGTCCAGTGGTGAGGTCCAGGCACTCGATGCGGTAACGGTATTTCGAATAGTCGTTGCTGGAAAAATACAGACGGTGGTTGTCGGGCGAAAGGCGGGCAGCTCCGAAATGGCTGTTAAAATCGTGCCCAGCCGGATGGCGGCTTTCGACCTGAGTCGAGGCCATGTTCACCACCCAGACGGCGGTGCCCGCTTCACGGCCCGAACTCGCATAGATCACCAGCCGGGAACCATCCGGTGAAAATGACAGGTCCCGAATGTTCCAGGAGCCTTGGTCGGGCGTTTTCCAAAGGATGGAGTCACGGCCGGAATCGAGGTCATATAAAGTGACCCCTCTGGTCCCGGGCGTGGCCGCCAGAAGATTGAGATTGGGAGAAAAGGCAACATGCCCCGGATAGGGTTGTGCGCCCTCGGTGAGCGCACGAACCAATCGTCGGCCCGGGACATCCCACAAATCCACGCGTCCGTCGAACCAACCCACCGCCAGGCGTGTTCCGTCCGGCGAAAAGCTGACGTCGAATCCTCGCGCCGGCTGGTTGGTGAGGGTGACGAGGGCGCTGCTGCGGGTCAGCTGCCAGAGATATCGCCATTCCCAGCCGCGCAAGTCTTCCTCGCCGGGTTGCGGTCTGTGCCGGTCCAGCAAACGGCGCGCTTTGCCGAGATTGTTCTGCTTGAGCGATTGCTGGGCGAGATTCATGTCCGACGCGTAGAGCAAGCGCCGCGATTGCTGCTGGCTCTCGGTGGCTCGCTGCTTCTCGGTCTCGGCTCTCTTCTGTTCTGCGATCGCCCGCGCTTGAGCGGTCAGCGCTTCTTCCGCCTTTTGGTCGGCCACCCGACGCTGTTCCGCCTCGCCGGCTTGCGCCGCCACCGCCGCGCGCTTGGCCTGCGTGGCCCGCACCGACTGCCAGGTGCTGGCGATGATGCCGAGCAACAGGGCAAGGGCCACGGCCGCGCCGGCAGCAAACGTCACCTTGTTCCGTCGAAACGCTTTCTGGAACCGGTAAGTAGTCGAAGGCGGCCGGGCGGTGACCGGCTCGTTGTTGAGATGCCGCTTGAGGTCGGCGGCCAGTCCATTGGCCGACTCGTAACGGCGTGCGCGATCTTTCTCCAAGCACTTCATCACGATCCAGTCGAGGTCGCCCTTCAAGAGGCGGATGAGTTCCTCATCTTTACCGTAGCGGCGACTCGGCAGAGCGCCGCCATTATCTTTACCGAGATCAGCGGCACTCTGCCGAGATGCCGCTACGAGTTCTTGCGTAAGCCGCGTGCTCGGACGTTGCGGCTCTTTCTCCCGAATCGTCTTGCGCATTGCGTCGATGCCGGAGGCCATCAGTTCCTTCGCATCGAACGGCGTGCTGCCGGCCAGCAGTTCGTAGAGCAACACGCCCAGGCTGTAGATGTCGCTGCGCGTGTCGATGTCCAGTCCGCTCATCTCCGCCTGCTCCGGACTCATGTAGGCCGGCGTCCCGATAAACTGGTTCAACTGCGTGTAAACCGTGTTGTCCGTCAGCCGGCCTTCAGTTGCTTTGGCGATGCCGAAGTCGATGACCTTCGGCACCGGCACCCCGTCGTGCAGCGTCACGAGGATGTTCGACGGCTTGATGTCGCGGTGGATGATCCCCTTTTGGTGCGCGTGCTGGATCGCTTGGCAGACCTTGATGAACAGCTCCAAGCGATCCTTCGTCGTCTGCTTCGCCTGGTCGCAGTAGTCGGTGGTCTTCACGCCCCGCACCAGCTCCATCACAAAGTAAGGCCGACCCGTGTCGGTGGTGTCGGCGTCGAAGATCTTGGCGATGTTGGGGTGGTCCATCAGCGCGAGCGCCTGCCGTTCGGCTTCAAAGCGCGCGACGATTTGCCGACTGTCCATGCCGAGCTTGATGAGCGTCAGCGCCACCCGCCGCTTCACCGGCTCGCGCTGCTCCGCCATCCACACCTCGCCGAAGCCGCCTTCGCCCAGCTTCTCCAATAACTTATACCGCCCGAGCATCGTCGACGGCAGCTCTTCGGGCGGGACGGCGGCGGGCGACCGAAGCCCCGGGGCGGCCAACTCAATGGCCGGACCGGCTAGGAGGCTGTCGCTGCCAAAGTGCTCATGGAGCAAATCGTCCACCTGACGGCGCAGAGCAATATCCTTGCCGCACGCCCCTTGGAGATAG